>JBAVYG010000713.1:0-2070 GCA_049698675.1 Terriglobia bacterium | reverse complement strand
GCATGGGCGGGTGAAATGAAGAGAGGTGCTTCAAAATCCATCTTGCCACCATCCGCCATCAGGTCACCCTCCTTGTCGTCAAACACTGTCCACCATCGATCCGCACTCCCAAAATGCACGTTCCCTGGAGCTATTCGTTATTCTTGGAGACAGAAAGCAACTCGCCGTTCCAAATATTCATTTCTGCCTCGTAATTTTCGGGTCAAGCAGGGCAAAAACAAAAAACTCCTACCACGACCCGCAGCCGTGATAGGAGTTGTCAGTCCCCAAAAGCCGGAACGGTTATTTAGGCGAACTCCATCGCCTAGTAAATTCTATTTTATCACGTTCACCAAAGTTACAGACGAATGTTCTTGGACCGCGAGCGCTGCGCTGAGGGCGGTCGTGATCCCACCATATCGGTTACGCGCGCCTCTCAACGAAGACCTCGCCATATCGTTTAACGGCTCTAATGTTTCCAGCGCGCGTAGGCATCGCGTCCGGCATACTTTGCACTCCGCCCTAATTCCTTCTCAATTTCCAAGAGCCGGTTGTACTTGGCGACCCTTTCGCCACGGCACGCCGAGCCGGATTTGATCTGCCCAGTCCCCGCCGCGACCGTGAGGTCGGAGATGGTCGTATCGTCTGTCTCGCCGGACCTATGGGAGACCACCGCCGTATAGCCATTTCGCCGGGCAAGATCAATGCATTGCATGGTTTCAGTAACGGTTCCGATCTGATTCAGCTTAATCAGTACCGAATTCGCAATGCCCTCGCGAATTCCTTTGTCCAGAATGGCGGGGTTCGTGACAAAGATGTCGTCCCCAACAAGCTGCACTTTGGCGCCAAGCCGCGTGGTTGCCTCTTTCCAGCCATCCCAATCGTCCTCTGCGAATCCGTCTTCGAGAGAATAGATCATGGGGTAGCGCTCCAGCCAGTCTGACCAGAGAGTCACCATGGCTGTCGGCGTGTGTTTCGATTTATCTGATTTCTTGAAGATATACGCCCCGCCTTCGTAGAACTCACTGGCGGCGGGATCGAGATTAATCGCTATTTCAGGCCCTGGCTTGTATCCTGCTTTTTCGATCGCGGCAACAAGAAGCTCCATCGGCTCCTCGTTGGAGCGCAGCCTGGGTGCGAAACCGCCCTCGTCTCCGACACTCGTTTCGTAGCCCTTTTGATGCAGGATGCTTTTCAAGGCCTGAAATGTTTCGGCGGCCGCTCGCAACGCATCGGCAAAGCTGAGCGCCCCGACCGGCGCGATCATAAACTCCTGAAAGTCAACGTTGTTGTCCGCATGCCTGCCACCATTCAAGACGTTCAGCATGGGCACAGGGAGAATGTATGTCTCCTGGTCGGAGAGGTACCGATAAAGAGGAATCCCCTTTTCTACAGCCGCAGCCCTTGCCACAGCGATGGAAACCCCCAGGATCGCGTTGGCGCCCAGCCTTGCTTTGTTAGGCGTACCATCCAACGCGATCAGCTTCGCGTCCAAAGCAGCTTGGTCCGTTTCCATTCCGAGCACCGCTTTTTGAATCTCTCCCACCACGTTGGCAACGGCCTTTTGAACACCTTTCCCTCCGTAGCGGGACTTGTCTCCATCGCGGAGTTCGACGGCCTCTCGCTTACCAGTGGAAGCCCCGGACGGGATCTTCGACACGCCGCAGGCGCCACTCTCCAGACGGACAGTGACTTGCACCGTTGGATTGCCCCGTGAATCCAGGATTTCCAGGGCATCAAGCTTTTTGATTCTCGACATAAAATCACCTCAATCAAATAAGAATTTAGAAGCAAATGAGTTACGAAAACGATTGTGACCCTCTTGTGGGCGAAACTCGTAAGGGCGTTGGGAATCGTACTGAGAGAAGGATTTCAGGAAGCACTCCTACCAGGCAATTGTCGTAGGAGTTATCAGTCTCGATCAGGCGAGACGGTTGGATTGGCGAACTCCATCGCCTTCAAATTGCTATTATACAATGTGGCTCCGGATCTTCAAAGGGTCTTGGGTGCCCGGAGGATCAGTCAACCTGGAAGGATGCTGAAAAGACCGTCCAGCCTGTCATTCCGAGGAGCCGCAGGCGACGAGGAATC
>JBAVYG010000712.1:0-4801 GCA_049698675.1 Terriglobia bacterium | reverse complement strand
GTTGCAGCGAGCACTGGGGCTCGCAGACTCTCCCTGACGCCGCCACGCCTGCGTCTTTCAGCAGAGGATGCTGAGTGGATTCGGGCACAATATGCCGTTGAACTGCCGCAGCCGAAGCTGGCTGCGCCAGAATCAGGCGCCATCGCTCATTCGGGTGAGCAAAGCATTACAGAACAAAGTTTAGCGATGATGGGGCGCTTCTTGGACGTGCAGCGGTCTTGGGAAGAAACGGAAAACGAACTGCTTCGGCAATTTCTCGAGACGCAAGTGAGGGCTACTTCAGTGTTATCCTCCGCGCCTGCGCCGCACGGGGCCTCGAGCATCGAAACCGCCTCCGTGACGTGGGCCGAGCTGCGAACCGAGCGGCCCCTGGTGGGCGAGATTCAGCGGCTCGTTCCGGGGCTGGAACTGGAATCTCGTTTGGTGTTGGACCTCTCGCAGCACTTGTTTCTCTCACACCATGCGTTCCTAAATGTTCCGGACGGCCTCAAGCCTGTGGAGGAGCGCTTGCCCACCCTGCCGCTTACCTTTGAACTGGAGATCCTCTGCGAAGTGGCGGAAGTCCTGGTCCCTGAACTAAGGGTCATCGCTTGTCATGACCTGGAGGCAAAGCGATGGATCAGTTTTGAGAGCACGCGAACCTTGGAAGTGACGATCCGGGCAAGGCGTGTCGCCGACAGTGAAGTCGAGGTCGAACTTTATACGGAAGGTCACAATGCACCGGCATTTCGTGGCCGTGCGACATTGGGCGTTGCTCTGCCCACGTCGCCGGCCGCGCTGGAACAAGTGTATGACCGGGATTGCCCTCACACCGCCGCCGAGTTTTACCGCGAAGGCCCGCTCTTTCACGGTCCGATGTTCCAGTTGATCCGATCCTTCCGCGGAATGTCAGACCGCGACATCGGAGCGCAGCTTGTCGCAAGTGACCCCAGGGAGTACTTCGCCACGAGTCCAAGAGCGAATCTGGTTCTTGACCCCCTGCTTCTGGACGGTTTGCAGCAGATTGTCGGCTATCGCGCCTGGCTCGACGGCTGGTTTGTGATGCCGATCGGTATGAAGCGCCTCTCGCTTTACGGTCCGCCTCCCGCGCCAGGTTCACCGATACGTGCCTCGGTCCGATATCGGAGAATAGACGGGCGCCGGATTGAGGCGGATTATGAGGCTTACGACGCGGCAGGCCAGATGTGGATCCGGGTTGACATCCTGCAGGATTGGCGCGTGTTCTACCCCAAAACGCTGGTCGAGGCGAATCATCGGCCACGAGAAGGTTTCCTTGCTCGCCCGTGGCCCGTTGGCCAGCCGGAGATCACCTGCTACCGCGTGTCCAGCGACTATCTCGGGGACGTCAAGCCCGAATGGATGGCGCGATTTTATCTGCGGGCTGATGAGTGGGCAATGTACAGGCAGAAACCGGCCCTGGATTGGTTGTTGGGCCGCATCGCCGCGAAGGATGCGGCTCGTGACTGGCTGCGCCAGCATAAGGGCATGCTTTTGCACCCCCTGGAAGTGGAAATCGTCAATCAGGCCGATGGTGCTCCGCGGTTGCTAGTTCCAAGGATGCCATCCCTGGCCATCTCGATTGCCCACACCGAGGACGAAGCCATCGCGATTGTGTCCCAAGCGCCAGGGGTGGGCGTAGATCTTGCTGCCGTGAAGGAGCGGGGACGGGAATTCTCCGACTTCGCTTTCAGGGATGACGAACTCTCGTCTCTTCCTCAGAGTTCCCGCGATGTGTGGATTCACCGAGGCTGGTGTGCGAAGGAGGCGGCTGTGAAGGCGTTCCGACTCGGCTTCGCAGAATTGCCGCAGTTGCGCATCGTTGCGGTGGAAGAGAGAACCGGCGCTGTGGAGATGGAATGCAAACCTCGGGGAATTAAGATCGCTGCCGCAACCTGGCTTGACCAAGACCGTACGATTGCCGTGGTCGTCCCGGCAAGCTGAAGATCAATGATTACATAGCGGAACGGTCCCAGACCACATTGCCCTCGCGCGGCGGGCATCATAAAGTGATTGCGCCATGGCGTTCAACTCAACAGAAACCAAGATGTCAAGAGCCCCTGAGGCGGCGCGAACTCCCGGATCCGAACGGTTTATCCTGTCCAGCATAGGTTGGCGGCGACTGGCTGAACGGATAGCTCGTCGGGCCGAGCGTCGCGTTCCAGCGTACCAGGAGTTCGTAGCGCAACGGGAAAAGCCTCGAGCCTTCACGGACCGGCCGTTGACGAGTAAGGACCTTTATATTCTACGATTCCCCACCTCGCAACTCCTGGCCGATAATCACCATCAGGTTTTCGCGATCTTCCGATCTTCCGGGGCCTCCGGGAGAGCTTTGTATTGGCCATGCCTGCGCAGTCATGATCGCTTCGCGGCGTGGGGCGCCAGGCGTTTCCTGGAATCTTGTTTTGCCATTCATCGCAAGAGGACGCTAGCCATAGTTGCGGATTCGCTGGGTAGTTGGGTTGGCGGCGACCAGATGTCATGGTTACTGAAATCTGCGGCTCTCCGCGCCCGGTACAGTTTCTCCGTCTTCGCTCCCGGCAATAAAGATACGGAGATCATCGACATCATCACCGAAGTCGAGCCGCGCGTCGACCTGATCATCCTTTATCTCTGTCCGACCTATATCCGATATCTGCAACTGCGAGCAGAGTCCTTGGGTAAGACTCTACCGCTGTCCAAGCTACGATATATGGTTCTCGGCGAGTCCATCCCGGAACGTGTGCGCATGTCTTTGCAAGCGCGTGCCGGGGTGCCGCCGCAGGAACCTTTTATGTTTTCCTTCTATGCCAGTGCCGATACGGGAATACTGGGTACCGAGTCGCCGGCGTCCGTGGCGTTGCGAAAGCTTTTGACCCTGAACGAGGGGCTGGCTGCGGAATTGGGTTTCTCCGAACCTGTACCGCACTTGTTTCACTACTGCGCTCCCGACGCCTATCTGGAGACAATTGACGGCGAGCTTTGTGTGACGCGCTGGCAGGGCATTCCGATTGTGCGCTACAACCTTCATGACCGAGTGCGGTTGTATCGCTGGCGCGCTCTACGAGGGGCCGTGTTGAGGTCCAACTTGATTCGGACCTCGGATGGACCGCTGCGGGAGGTGGTCCGAAAAAGTCGCATGCTTCTTACGGACCTTATAGCTGTCGAGGGGCGTACCGATGCCCTCATCCTGGAAGGCTCCAATTTCCCCGAATCGCTGCTCGATGAAGTGGTTCGGACTACGGCGCTGGAGAGCGTTCTGACCGGCATGTACAAAGCGAGGCTGGGGTTGCGCGACGGCCAACAGGTACTTGAGTTCGAGTTGGAATTACGACCTGGCGTTACGCTCGATGCAGAGGCTGCAGACCGCGTCTATGACGAACTCATCCAAGCTTTGTGCCGGGTCCAAGCGGAATTCCGCGATGACTGGGAAGACGTCTATCGCGCCTTCGACCGGGACCCCTCCCGGCGAATCCTGCAACTGCAATGGCATCCTTGGCCAGTGCTTTCCCGTGAAGTCGAAGCCCTGCCAAAACGTTCCAGTATTCAGAGGTGACCGGGCAGCGACCCAGCGAGGATCGCATGGCCGAGTTCGAGATTGCGGTGTTGTCCCCTCCATCGGGGGGGATTTCCACTTTTCGCACAATTCTCATTTTTTTGAAGTGTTCTGCGGCCGCCACAAATTATTGCCATGTGTTTTCAATGGGTTAGAAGAATACTGGAGATATGCGGAAAAGCGCATAAATGTGGCATTTTGGCACACTTGGCGGCTCCTCCGCTTGATAGTACGCTATATAAATAGCCTATCTCCGACGCCTCACACGCCACTACGCGCCGCTTTCCGCTCCTTCCGGTAGCTAGCGCTATGAGATAACGCGTGTCGCTCCCCGGCGCTGCAAAGAAGTACCTGGCCCACCTCCTGATATGTAGTGTAATATTACTGATTCCTTGAAGATCATTCTTGCAATCAACCGCCGGCGCCGCCATACTCGCCCCGATGGCAGCGACTATTTTCCAGGACATTAAGGGTTCTCTCCGTCAGCTCTATCTGAAAGACGAACGCCCCTGGCTGGTGGGCTTCAGCGGCGGCAAGAGCCCGCCCTGAGCGCAGCGAAGGGACAGCACCATGCTGCGTCGCTGATTTTTGACGTTATCCTGTCCATCCCCGCCGAGCAGCGAACGAAGCCGGAAGACTAGGCGGTGAGCGCCAAGTAGGGGCGAGCGGCGCTCGCCCTCCCATTGATTAAAACCTGTAGGGGCGAACGGCGTTCGCCCTTGGCCGAGCGCCGCTCGGCCCTACAAATGCTCGAACGGTCGTAGCGGCGACCCCTACAAACGCCGGACGTGGGTCGGCCCTATCAATGAAATACGACGCGAAAATCCACCGTCGCCGTTCCATCCGATTGCCCGGTTATGACTATGCGTTACCGGGGGCGTACTTTGTCACGCTCTGCGCGTTCAACAGAAAGTGCATCTTCGGCCGTGTGGTCGAAGACCGCATGTATGAAAATGATTGCGGCAAGCTTGCGCGGGAAGAGTGGTTCGAATCCGCCCAAATCCGCCAGGAATTTGCATTGGATGCCCTCATTGTCATGCCCAACCATCTTCACGGAGTTCTTTGGATTTTGGGCCCGAAGCGCGAGTGCCTGCTGATGGGTAGCGGGTTCGCACAACCAATTGTAGGGCCGAGCGGCGCTCGGCCTTGGCCGAACCGCGTCTGCCCGCCCGATGGCCAAACACCCGTAGGGGCGGACGGGGTCCGCCCGCCCGGTGCCCAAACACCGGTAGGGGCGAGCCGCGCTCGCCCCTTGGCCGAGCGCCGCTC
>JBAVYG010000711.1:0-4721 GCA_049698675.1 Terriglobia bacterium | reverse complement strand
CGAATCCCCGAAGGGGATTCATAAAGTAGCCGGGGGCGGTGCCCCCGGCTACTATATTGTGCCCCTGCGGGGCGGCGCTTCGCAGCAGGAGGTGAGCTTGAGGCTGGTCAAAGCGCGTAAATCGTCTTACCTTGACGTTCCTGCGGCTCTGTACGCGATCTGCTCGACGGGCAAAGGCCGCTGCTGGCATTGCGACCGAAAGCTACCTGCGGCGGAAGAAGCCCTCGACGTGGGTTGGCATGTGCAGCGAGTGGAAGGCGAGCGCGTGGCCAGCATCATTCTGGTTTGCCCGAAGTGCCGGCGCAAGCGCCCGGAGCCGGGCAAACGAGAGTTCCTGCCTAACCCCCTTCCCCGCCTCTGCAACCCCGCCCAGTGATCCCTGCCAGTACTTTCCCCCCGGCGCATGGTGCGCTGGCGTTTGAACTGGTTGCGAGAGTCAACCGATTTGTATCATTTCGCCAGGCCTGAAGGAGCGCAGGGCCGCTAAGATCGCGGGCACGTGAGGCAGGAGGTCAGGGAGGCGGTTCGATTTGGCTCGGATGACGGCCAGAGAGATGCTTCGGCCCGCGAGGTTTTGTTGATAAGGCATGCCTTGGTCCATGGTTAACAAGACCTGCCAGCCGGATCGTTCCGCCAGCGCCAGCAGTTCGCCATTAGCTACGCCGGCCAAACCGGCCTGGGGTACCGTCTGGCATTCATGCCCAACAAGATGCTTCTGGAGGTCCCTCGGCAAGCATTCGTCCAGCAGGATCTTCACCCAATCCTCGTCAAGAGTGAATCCTTGGCGGTCTCAAGCGCCTCAATGGCCATTTCACGGCTAACGGTCGGGAATTGTTCCAGGAACTGGTCAAGAGTATCGCCCGCTTCAAGGTAATCAAGCAGGTTTTGAAAGGGGACACGCGTGCCGCGAAAGCAGGGGATTCCTCCCAGAATCTCCGGATCGCGCACGATGACGGTCTCGGCCATGTTTCACTCCTAGGCCTCCATTGTAGCGCAACTCGTCCCTTTTGGGAGACGGAGAAGCGGGAATTAGCGCAGACCCGGTCTTTGAGATCTGCGGTTCTTCCTTAGATTCGCGCCTTCGAATCCGAAGCCATGCCGGCAACCGTTAATCCGCAGTGGCGCATATCCGACTCTGTCAAAATACATCGTAAAGAACATTCTAGAGCCTCTCTCGCCCGTGCTAGCCCTGAGACCTGACCCCCGGCGCCTGAAACCTGCCCTTCAGCCCCCAACACCCAGCCCCTAGCACCTTACACCTGACCCCTGGCGCCTGAAACATGCGCGGCTTTTCACTCGCACGCGCGAAGAGCCGCATCAGAGTTAGAGACCGACCCCGCGCCGCACGGTGAACCGCTATTTTTTCAGTCCCGGCGAGGCCCCCAGGGGGCCCGAAGTCTGTTGAACGAGTGGCACGCGCGCGCCCGAATCCTTAGTCGGTTGCCGCTCGGTTCGGGTTGCCGGGACAGATGTCGTCCCCGCCGTCCCGCCGGCCCCGACCCTTACCAGCAGGACCGCCGAGCACTGGATAATCCCGGTGAGCAGCGCCAGGACTAACCCTATCTGGAGATATCTTTGGCAACGAAAGAGCCAGTCAAGTTTTGCGTTGTAGACCTTATAGTTCTTGACGGCGTACTCCAGCAACCTACAACCAAAGAGAAATGAATAGCAGCCTTCGTCTTCACGGCCGCAGGGAATAAGATCCTCAGGATCTTGGACGTGTTTAGGAAAGTTGCCGAACACCCGGCACGCACAGTAGAGTGACCCAGTCAGGCAGAGCGCCGAGAGTAAAGATGTGGCGAGTCCGGCGTAAAAGGGTGTACGCCCCCAGCCCGGACCCAATTTGATGAAATCAGGCCCAAGAAACGCCCAGATGCCGGCAAGAAAGGCTACCACCGCACTTACGGCAACCAGCGTGGAGCTAGCACGGGCCTCGACGTTCTCGATCCGCTCTTCCGTTTTGTTAAACAGGTCGCTACTGAATTCGTAGGCCCTTGTGTAAAGTGGAGGTTTAATTGTCGAGCGAATCTTGCGGATCGCATCGTCGTAGCGTTTGAAAAGGTCGTCCTGCCCCTGACGCTTACCGGCCCTTGCGCTACGCCAGTAGACCAGCCAAACTTTCGGGAGTTCTAGTCGATTAGTTCTTCCCATTTATTAGCAGCCGAGCAATTTCGTCTGTGATCCTGAAACCCAGCTCATGCTCAATCCAGCCCCATTGCCCCGAGGGATTGATCTCAAGAAAGAAGTATCTACCTTCCGGCGTCAAGACGAAATCAAAGCATCCATAAACCAACCCGAGTTCCTGCATGAGCAAGTGGCAGCGGTCTGCGATTGCACGAGGCAATACATGTCTTCTATAGATCAGCGAGCGGTTTTCCAACGCGCGCCAATCTACTTCAGGGGGGTGTGGGTCTTTGCACATAATCGCCGCTGCAAAGATTTTCGACCCAACCACTGTCACCCTGACGTCAGCCCGCTTGGGGATCATCTCTTGGAAGATACAGGGTGAAATGCGAAGGGCACGCTCGCCGATGACATCCGCTCGCGACAAGGGGCGAGTGAAAACCGCCCAGTGCGACCCATCAAGTTCAATCGCGCTACGCGCGATCGATTTAGCGACTGCGAGCGGGAACCTACGCAGGAACCTCCGAGCTTCCTTACAATCGTTTGTCACCAGAGTGGCTGGGACCGCGAAACCGAGAGCAGTTGCCGAGGCCAACTGGCGCAGTTTGTTTTCGGCGATCTCCACTCGATTGGGCGGGTTCACCCAAAACCATCGCGAGGTCTCGCAGAGACCTCGTAGAAATGCGTCAATTTCCCCGGTGACGAAGCTCTCGGCTCCACTGCGCTGGAGTTCATCAGGAAGACGAGGAGCTGCCGTTCTCCTGTACCATGCAGATTTAAACTCTTCGATAGTAAACTCTTGGCCCTGCGCAATTAGCCTAAGCTTCCCGTCGGGGTTCCACGAAGCAGTACTCGAAAGAGGAAAGTCCTCAAGGTTCCAACGGAGGACTCGGGCGCGCAACTTGCGGAGCGTTGTGATTACTAGGTCTGCTGATAAATCCGACGAAGTTGTTAAAAGCAAAACCCGGCTCTTCGGCGTCGTTGCCACGTGACCTCTTCGCTGCACCTTAGGCGAAGTCTCGAAACCGCGACCCTGCCTCTTGTCGAGCCCGCCGAGCAAAACGCAGCGGCAGGCGGGTTAGCTTATCCGCTGCAGGTAAGAATCAATCCTCGCCGCTGCCTGCTGTGACCGTTTTCATATGAAACAATGTCGAACGGAGCAGCACTGTGGGCTTCAATGTCCCCGCTCGCTCTGTAACGTTGAGCTTTCTTCTCTTGTCATAACGGGACTGCACAGCAGGCGCCGAGAGCAGGCGTCTTGACGCCAGCATAAATGGGATGCATCCCTCCTGGTACTTCGCTGTACTATTACCCATAGGTTGCCTCCTTCAAAATCTTAACTTGGGATCCGCGACGACCATGTGTGAGGTCAGTCCTCGCCGCGGGTCTGCTTTTGTACTGTCTTCAGGGTAGCCAAAGAGGAAGGAATTAGGATAACGGGTCTCGTGCACCCTCCCTGCACCGTAACATTAACCTGCCTCCTCTCGTTGTAACGGTAAGAAAGGTGCTGGGCAGGAAGCCTGCATTTTTTCTCTACCATAAACGGGGCCCACGCCTCCTGGTTTTTTTTCGCAGTGGTTCGGGTTCGATCGCTGCCTCGGGCCATTTGCTTTCCTCCGTAGGGATCTCTTGTGCCGGGCTCCCTCGTTAGCTTTATCTTGGATAATCCCCAGATTCGCAGATTTCGAGAGAGCGAGTAGCCTTGCGGTTCAACGCCGCGGCTTCCCACTAACCCTTCTCTATACACCTCGGCGAGCATTAAAGCAATAGCACAGTTACCACTGACAAGTGGCAAGTGACGAGACAAAAAGGCGGGTGTTAGGAGCTGGGGGCGAGCGGTTGAGGATTGAAGCGCAGAGTTTGTGCAGTTCAAACTCTGCGGCTCTTATTTTGATAAACGTCCACTGCTTGGTTGACATGTGGAATGTACGCTGTTCGACCAATCTTATTTTCGCTGAACGCCGCGCATAATGATCGGGCTTGGCCCGCGAAGGGCAAAGAGCCGCAGAGTTTCTGAGAAGCGAAACTCTGCGCCCGCTCCCCGGCCAGACTCCAAAAGCCGGTGAGGCTGAGGATCGAGGTGTGGACAGGTGAGCCCCGAAGGGGCGATCTAACGAAGCCCAGGCCAACGGCCTGGGTCAGCGGGACCCAAACCGATGCCCGAGCCCTGAAGGGGCGGAACAATCTTTTTCAATCCCACACGTACCGCTCGTCGTAGGCAATTCCGTGCGCGTCCAGCGATTGCGGCGTGGGGGAACAGCTATCTCGCCCTTTCAGGGCTGAGGGCGAAAATTGGGGGGGCACCTAAACCCAGGCCGTTGGCCTGGGCTTCGTTATTTCGCCCCTTTGGGGCTAAATCAGGGGCGGAACAATCCTTTTCAATCCCACACGTACCGCTCGTCGTAGGCAATTCCGTGCGCGTCCAGCAAGTTCCGGAGTTCCTCTTGAAAGCTGACCACGCGGTGGTGGCTTTCTTGTTGCGCGATGTACTCCACGACTTCTTCCACGTCCGCCGCGCTCACCGAAAACGCGCCGTAGCCGCTTTGCCAATGGAAATTCACCAAGCCGCGCCCCTGCGTCTTGACCCATTTCGATGA
>JBAVYG010000710.1:0-8305 GCA_049698675.1 Terriglobia bacterium | reverse complement strand
TGCTCATCTCTGTTCGCCCCAATCTGACCTCCTTTCGGAGGCCACATTAGGGGACATTTCTATCGAGGACAAAAGGGGACATTATCATGGAGGCACAACAGGCCGAGCAAGGACCGTGCTTTGCGATCGTCCAACTTTGCGGTTTTAGTTCCGGCCAGGCTCGGTTTAAGTTCGGCGCCGGCGGCAAAGAACTGCGATAGCCTCGTCCTTCTGGCAATGGGAGCGGGGGAGGGCCCCCCAAGACTTGGAGAGGCCCCTTTTCCGCCGGTTTTCCTCCTGCGTGATGCCTTGTTCTCAGAACACCATCTTGAGCGCAAACCGGATCTGCCGGTCCGCATTATCGTATCCTGTAATAGGTGCTACCGTCGAGCTGATGATGTCGTAACCGCCGTAACTGGTAACCGCCCCATTGGCGAATTTGGCGTTCGATACGGTTGCTCCGGGATTGGCAAAAATGGGCGTATTGGTAAGCCCGTAGGCCTCTGCCCGGAATTGCAGCTTAAAACGTTCGGTCAGGTCGAAGTCGCGAACCAGGCTGGCGTTTATGTTGAAGAGGCCCGGACCCCGCACAATGTCCCTCCCGGTTGTACCAAAGCGCACCGCCGTAACGGGTGCAAATGCCATGGGGTCGAAGTAAGGTTCATTGGGCCCATGGCCTCCGAGGATGGCGACTTGGGGTTTGACTTGGTCGGCGGTTTGGGTGTTGCCGGGTGCATTGAGGGAGCTGCCGGAGGAAGTGACACTGAACGGCGTGCCACTTTCGCGGCTCAGAACGGGGCTGAAGTTCCATCCCCCGAGAATCTTTGCGCCCACGCCCGTTGCCACCCAGTGCTGGCCCTTCCCGAACGGCGAATTATACACGGCGAAGAGTTGGAAATTATGCGTTTGGTCGAAGCCGGCGAGCGCTTTGTTGCGGGCAAGGACCTGATAGTAGGCCCAGGTCACGTTAGTGTTCGCTTCGGTATCATCGTTGTCGATGGTTTTCGAGAAGGTATAGTCAACTCCCACCAGTGAGTTTGCCACCCGCCGCGTGAGCTGCGCCTGCAAAGCATTATAGCTCCCGCCCGAGAAGGGGCCATTGATGGTCATGGCGCTGGCATTCCCAAACTGGGCCCAAAGTGGAGCTCCATGGCTGCCCCCGCCAGGGCCAGCAGCGTTCATATTGATAAACTCCGCCTCCCGAACCATGTGATTTCCGACATATCCGACCTGGGCGTCGAAATTATGGCCGAATTCGTGTTGCACCATTAAATCCCACGCCTCTTCGTAGCCGCGATTGTACTTGTTGGGATAGCCGTAAGTCCCCAGGTATGACGGCAGGGTGTACTTTCCCGCCGACAGGCTCGGGAAGGGAAAAGCAGGAATTCCCGCAGTCAGGCCGCCAGGGACGGTCGGGCCAACCCAGGTGCCCGTCGGGCCTGATGACGATCCAATATAGCCGCCGGGTATGTAGGAGGTGGCCCCGGGGATCTGCTGGGAAATGACCGCCGGGTAGACCCAGGCCATGTAATTCATGGCATAGGGGTCGCTGCTCATGCCATATCCGGTACGGAGGACGGTTTTTTCGGTCAACCGGTAGGCGATGCCCACGCGCGGTTCCAGTTGTCCGGGGCCGGTAGTCATATAAGCGTTGCTCGGGACTCCGCCGACTCCGCCCAAATAAGCGGTGTCAACGAGCCAATTGAAATTGGCGGAGCCATAGTGACTTACGGTCGCGATGGGATAGTATTCCCAGCGGCCGCCGTAATTGATACTCAACTTCTTCGTGACCTGCCAGTTGTCCCGCGCGTAAGCGGCAAACTCCCACTCCCGGGTCGTGGAAGGATTCAGATAGACGTAATCCTTCCCCAAGCTTTGAGGCAGGCCCAGGAGGAAATCCGCCCACGAGTTGTATTCGCTCGTCGCGGGCCCTCCCTTCAAGGACGTCACGCCTCCGGAGAAGGTGAATCCGCCCCGCACCCCATAATCAAGTTGGCCCTGGAAACGGTTCATGTCATAGCGGTCGATATCGCCGCCAAAACGGAAATTGTGGGCGCCTTTGATCCAACTCAAGTTCGCGGCAAAGGTGTACTGATTGTCGCGAAAGAGAAAGGGGTTGGAGACGGCCGAGTTACCCAGCGTGCTAAGACTGGTTAACTGGAAATTGGGAATGCCCCCTTGCAGCGGGTTGGTGCCACCCGTGCCGGTAATAATCGAACTGTAGTTAGTCCCGATGTCGGTATTGGTGGCAGAATAGCGGGGCCGCGTGTACCCCACATTGGCGTCTAACAACAAGCGAGGCGAAAACGTGTACGTCCAGCCCACGGAGGCGTTCTGAGTCAACCCATACGCGTTGCCGGGTTGGGAAACGGAACCTAGAGCCGCCCCCCCGGCCTTGCCAAGCTGTTGGGGATCGAAGACATAAGTCGGCTCCGCGCTGTAGCGCGCAAAGAACATGCTCCTGTCGGAGGGAAGGTAGTTGATCTTGAGGTCCACGCTATCGCGGTGAAACAGCAGATCGCCGGCACTAAAAAAATTGGTCGCAGGCACATTGGGTGTGGGTCCGTAATTCGGTGGGGGGAGCAATGCTGCCAGTGACGCGGACGCCGCGCTGATTTCGTTCGTGGGGATTTTATTGTTCGGAAACGCAGTACGCCCTGTCCCATCAGCATTCCCGGTGGTGGGGTCGAAAATGCACCCTGCTACGGGCGTTGCATTGCAGTTAGTTCCGGCAGGTATGGCGGCCGAGAAATCCCCTGTAATCATGGCCGCCGAGGGAATGGAAGTTGTGGCGGTTCCCAGCTCGCTCAGCCGATAGCGTTCCCAATCGGCAAAGAAAAACAATTTGTTCTTCTTAATCGGCCCCCCCAGCGATATCCCAAACTGATTCAGGACGTACTTCGGAATCTGGGGGGTGTAGGTAAAAAAGTTCCGGGATTGCAGAGCGCTGATTGTGTTGTATTCGAAAGCGCTGCCATGAAGGGCGTTGGTCCCGGATTTAATCGTAACGTTGGTCACGGACCCGTTGGCATTCCCTTGTTCGGCGTCGAAGCCGGTGGTCACGATGTTCACGGCCTCGATCGCTTCCTCAGGCGGCACGTAAGCGATGAGGTTCTGTTCCCAATAATTGGTGTCGATCGAGCCGTCAATCAGGGTGATGTTAGCGGTGTCGGACCCGCCACTGATATGCAAGGCCAGCGACTGCGTGGGATTCCCTGCAAAGGAATGCGAGGTGAAAGGCGGCGCCGCTCCTGGCACCAGGACGTAAAGCGTCTGGAAGTTCCGGTCACTTCCCAGGGGAAGACTCGTAACCTGGGTGGTGCCGAGCTGGCTCTTGACATCGGTGCGGTCCGTCTGAAGGGCCTCAGCGGCGGCGGTCACCGTGATTTGCTGGTTCACACGGGCTACTTGCAGTTGGACGTCCGCCCGCCGTTCGGTGTTGGCATCCACGCGTAAGTTCTCTTGGACGACCGTGGCGAAACCCTGGGCCGAAATCGTGACGCGATAGATGCCAGGTAGAAGATCATTGATCAAGTAAACTCCGCGGACGTCAGTAACGGCCTGTGTGGCGATGCCCGTTCCAACGTTCGCAGCCTCGATTTTCGCTCCAGGAACCGGGGCATTGGACGCGTCAGTGACATTGCCGGTGAGCGAGCCGTAAAGCACCTGTCCCTTGGCAGCGCCCGCGAATAGTAATAACACCAAGCTGAGTAAAGCAACCTTAAGTTTCATATCTTCTCGTGTCATCACATCCTCCTTCGCTTCATTCAGACGGTTGTTTCTTGAAATCAAGTCGCTGAGCGTAGCTCCGACCTCGATTCCATCGACCCCCGACCCAGAAACGCAAGCGTACAGGCGAAGCGCGCCGGACAGATTGAAGCCACTCACCGCCACGCGCGCTTCGTTAAAGACGTAATTTGTTGCAACCTCGCACTAAATCAGTACCTCTCCAACAATTTGGAATCACATTGGTGAAAAAGCGTCACATGGTCCGCGCGCGCTTCAGGCGAAAAGCCGCGGGCGGAAGTGTTTTTGCAAAACCAGAGCGATGGTACCCCGGAGCCGCGGCTGCGTCGCGTCGTCAGCGGGTACGATGCGGGTAGCAGCGTGGGTGCGAGCGCACTCTCGAACGACGCTCTCAACGAGCGGGCCGACGCGCTTCCAGGCCCGGGTCACCTCGCCCACCACGACGATCACCGACGGCGCCAGTCCGTTCACGAGCATCGCCATACCAAGGCCCAAATAGCGGGCCATTACCTCTAGAACCTCGCCGGCCCTGCGGTCGCCGCGCTCTGCCAACGATAGAATGTCAGTAAAGCTGGTCACCGGGTCTTGGGTGATCCCTTCCTCCGGCTTGCCGGACCGGTCCGGGTTCTGGCGACCGTAATTCCGAATGGCCGCGGCGTTCGAGGCGTAGACCTCCCAGCACCCGCGGCCGCCGCAATTACATTTCGGCCCTTGCGGGTCCAGGCATACGTGGCCGAATTCGCCCGCCGCGCCGCTCGGTCCCCGCACCAGGTGGCCGTTGGCGACGATCCCCGTACCGATTCCTTCGGATACGGTGATGGCGATGAGATCGCTCATTCCCTCATGGGGTCCGGACCACACCTCCGCCAGTGCGCACGCGTTGGCCGCATTTTCGATTTGCACCGGAAGACCCGTCGAGCTTTCCAGGGGTTTCTTCAAATCCACTTGTTGCCACCCGAGGTTTGGGGCGAAAACCAGCCGTTGCGCGAGATAATCCACGCGCCCAGGCACGCTCACTCCGATCCCCTCGTAGGCCACATCGGCATGCTGGCGAATGAGGCGGCACACGTAGGAGCTCAGAACGCCAATGAACGTGCTGGGATCACGCGACGTGGGAATCGTTTCCTCCGCCCGGAAGCGGGCGTTCAGGTCCGCCAACGCGATGGTGGTCAGGCGCGGCATGATATTAATTCCGATGATCCCCGCGCGGTCGGTGTTGAGATAGAGTAACCGAGGCCGCCTCCCGCGGGGCAACTGCCCAAGGTCTCCTTCAGCAACCCAGCGCTCGTTGATCAACTGATCCACAATCAGTGAAACCGTGCTCCGCTGCAGCCCCGTCCGGCGCGCCAGATCGGCACGCGACAAGGGCTGGTTCGTGCGGATCATATCCAAGACGCTGCTGCGGTTAATCTCCCTTGCGATTTCCGAACTGGCCACTCGCGCGATTCCTTCACCGGGGTTAGAATGGTGTGGCGCCTTTCCCTGCAACGGCACTCACTGAGCGCCAGCCATTTCGAACGAGCTGAGGCACCGGCCAGCCGCAACCGCGACGGCGCTTGCCGTCACACTACCTCGTGATTCTCAACGCTTGATTCGTCTGGCCGCGACCCGGTGCTGCACTTTGTTCGACATCCGAACTAAGCTTTTACCCCCAGAACCCAGAGCTTGTCAAGCGAAATCTAGCAGGACTTTTTTAGCCTTCCGAAACTGGCAGGAGTGAGTTCCAACTGCCATGTTTTGCGCGTTGGACCGGATGTTTCGGGGGTGGACGGAGCCGGTGCACCCGCCGCGCGCGGTGAGCTCGAGAAAGACTCCACCGCGCTCAACCCAAGACAACTGTGATGAGATACCCGTAACTCCGAAAACATCCTTGATTAGCGGGCTCGCAGATGCATGTCGGCGAAGGCCAGAAACTGGTCCCAATCGAACGCCGTAACCGCATGCTTGCCCTCTCGGATGTGAAAGGCGATGGTGTGCATGATGGGCTGATTGAGCGGTGGCATCTGATCCGTACCCAGGTCTTGCCCGCCGAGCAGGCGATACACCTGTCCCGCTGCCACGCAGGCGAGGAACTCGCCTCTCGGATCGCCCCACCGGTCGTCTTCCGCGCCTGTGATGTATACAGGGCGTGGGGCGATCAAGGCGATCAGTTCGTGGGAATCGACCGGAAGCTGATCAACCCGGTTGGCGTATTTTAGGAGGTTGGCGCCGAACCAATACGGAAAAGCGCCCGACATGCTATGGAGCGTTTCGCCGTAGTTGCGGCGCCACAGTGAGGCGCCTCCTCTTCCCGAACAACTCGAGAGCACCATGGCAAAACGCGTGTCCAGGGCGCCTGCCCAGAGCACCGTTTTGCCCAGGCGAGAATGGCCCATGATGGCCACACGCTTTGGATCGACGTCCTTGTCCTTCTCGAGGTAATCCATAGCGCGGCTCAAACCATAAGCCCAAGCCCCGATCGCTCCTCCATCATCAGGTGTAGGCTCGGTTTGGCCCGGTTTGAAGAACAACGGGCGGATGCCGAGTTTATATCCGCCTTGGAAGTCCGGCTCGAGGTCCTGATAGCAAACGCTGGCAAATCCGTAGCCGTGGGCCAGGATCTTCTCAACATCGAATTCTCTGTCGCGCCCACGCGATTGTTCCGGGGCTTGCTGTTGCAGGTGCGTCTTCCAGTCCCAGATGGTCGCCAGCTTGATGCCAGAGTCGTCGACCACGGATTGGTTGCCGAAGAAGTTGAGGGCGAGGATCACCGGAACGGGTTTTGGGGCATCGGCTGGAATGTAGATCAGAAGATCCTCGCGGGCCTTATCTTCTTCGGGTGAAAAGTAGATGGTCACCTGCTTGCGGATTGCCTTTCCCTCAAGCGCTTTGTTGTCGACATCGAAGACGTTGAAGCGGATATGTTTCGGCGGCCTCGGACTGCGACCGTAAACGTTGGTCTCAAAGAGCTCGAGAATCTCCGCGCGCCGGCGCTTCATCCACTCGCGCGCGGTAGGGACGGGCTTGCCGTTATTGAGGATGAGCGGGTCGGGAAGAGTGAACGTTCCGGCCTTTGACTCGTCGTAATTGGCCGAAGACGGCCCTTGTGCATTAGCTGCGAGGCAAGAAGCCAGCAGTGCGAGCGCAGCACAACATGACCAATTTCTTCTCATAACAGACGTCCTCACGAGTGGCCATCCTGGAACAGCAGCCCCAACGTGGCGGCTCCGCGCTGCGACCTTCAGGTCGTCGCCGGCGACTTCGGACGTGTTACGAACATCGGCCTCGAAGGTTAAAGACTGACCTCCCCCCAGCGAGTCCGAAGACGCGGAGCGAGATTTGATTGTACAAGCCCCGAGTTCACTTAACCGAGGGATGCTAAAAGCCTGTTGCCAGCAAGCCCCCATCGACAGGAATAATGACACCTGTGACGAAGCTCGCTCCTGGTGAGCACAGGTAAATGACCGGGGCGACTAGTACGTCTAGCTCCCCCATGCGTCCCAGAGGAGTCCGAGCAATCGCCTGTGCACCTCTTTCGGTCCCCTCAAGAATTGGTTTGTTCAAGTCGGTCAAGAAGAAGCCTGGAGCGACCGCGTTGACCCGGATTCTCGCCCCAGCCCATTCAGAAGCCAGACTGCGGGTCAATTGTCCGATGGCTGCTTTGCTGGCGGCGTAGGCTGCAGTTTCCGGGAAGGCGACGAAAGCGCTCAACGATGCAATATTCACAATGGACCCAGGCCGCTTATTCTGAAGGCGCCGCGCAAAACTCTGACACGCAAGGAAAGTACCCTTCACGTTGACATCGAACACTCGCTGCCAGTCTTGTTCGCGCATCTCCAAAGCCGGGACCTTCGAATGCGTGCCCGCGCTGTTCACAAGGATGTTTGCCTCTTCGCCGAATGAGTTGGCGGTCTCCTGAAAGGATTGCTCAACTGAATCACGGTCAGTCACATCCATCGAAACGGGTAGCGCTCGGCCTCCGCGTTGCCGGATCTCCTGGGCTCTCGTCGCGAGTGGATCATAGCGCCTGCCCCACACGGCCACGCTGGCCCCCGCCTCTGCCAATCCCAAAGCTATCGCCCGTCCAATCCCGGTGCCGCCGCCAGTCACCACGGCAACGGATCCTCTGAGGTTAAATAGACGATCTACAGCATCACTCATAGTTCCCACACTTGATTCCTTTTCACGTGCTACCGTGGGACTTGCTAAGAAGGATGCGGCTCCTACTGTGAATTGAATTCCCTTGCCGCTTCAGCCAGAGCCAGGATATTGGCTTTCGGCATTCCAGCGCCGACCCCACCACCGAGAGAAAGGATGATACCGTCTCTGCCCACCTTCTGCAGCAGGTTGAGCGCTGCCAGCTTGACAATTTGAGGTGCACCGCGCGTTCCGATCTCCAATGGAGCTATGTTCCCCATCAGGCAGATCTTGCCTGAGGTCCTCCTCCGAACTTCGTTAATTTCCAGTTTAGGAGTCCAGTTTAGTACGTCGAAGCCAACGTCGACCAAATCTTCCAAGAAGGGTTCGATATTCGCGTCGTTATGGTATACCTTGACCCAAGCTTTGGGAAAGCTGTCAAAAACTCGTCTCAAGTAAGGAT
>JBAVYG010000709.1:0-15480 GCA_049698675.1 Terriglobia bacterium | reverse complement strand
CGCCACGGCCGCGCCTCAGCGCCCCGCCGCCAGTGCCTCGCCAGCGGCGACCGACGTAGCGCCGGTCCCGCATGCGGGACCGGCACATGCCGCCCCTTCTCCCGCGACTGCGGGATCAGGGCAGGCTCTAAAGGGCGGTGCTACACCTTCCGCTCACGAACCCGCAAATGGCGGACGGGTTTTGGCCTCGCCGCTGGCCCGAAGAATGGCTCAGGAAATGGGCCTTGATCTGAATCGTATCGCGGGCTCGGGTCCGGCAGGGAGGATTGTGCGCCAGGATGTGGAACGCGTTGCGGCCCTGTCAGTTGAAGCCAGGGCGGCGCGTGTTTCTGAGGCTGGAAGCGCTGGTGCGCACCCGCCCGCTCCGGCGCTCACGTTGCCGAGACGGCCCGCGCCCGCCCCCACCGGTCCGGAGTTCTACGACGAACCCCTGAGCTCCATGCGAAAAGCCATCGCCGCTCGTCTCGTGCAGAGCAAGGCTCCCGTGCCGCACTTCTACCTGACGATTGAAGTGGACATGGGCCGCGCGAAAGAGTTGCGTGAATCGGCGAAGGCTTTGAACCCGGAGTTGGGCCTTTCTTACAACGATATCATCCTCAAAGCCTGCGCAGCCGCGCTGCAGTTGCATCCGCAAGTGAACGCATCCTTCCAGGGCGAGACGGTCCGCTACTACCGCCGCATTCATCTCGGCGTTGCCGTAGCCGTGGAGGACGGTGGACTGATCACGCCGGTGATTCGCAATTGCGAGGGCAAGAGCCTGCAGGAGATCTCGCGGGAAGCGAAAGACCTCATCGCTCGGGCGCGCAGCCGCAAGCTGAACCCGGACGAGTACACCGGCGCCACGTTTTCCGTTTCCAACCTCGGCATGATGGGGATTGAAGAGTTCTCGGCTGTGATCAACCCGCCGGAGGGCGCAATCTTAGCCGTGGGCGCGGTGGCGGAGAAACCTGTGGTCGTGAAGGGCCAGGTCGAAGTGGGCCTCCGCTGCCGCATGACGCTCTCCTGCGACCATCGCGTGGTGGACGGCGCCACCGGCGCGAAGTTCCTCCAGACACTCAAACAGATTCTCGAGAATCCGGTTTATCTGGCTTTCTGAACTGGGAGCGCGGACCTGGTTTCCAGGTAGGGTATCCAAACTTCCATGGCGCCCGGAAGCCGATTGGCCCAAGCGTAATAGGGGATGAAAGTCAGGTTAACCTCCTTCTGCTCCCCTCGGGGCGTCCTCTCAATGGTCTGATACAGTGGTTCTTCGGAAAGCGGCTTGGGCGTTGCCATGCCTTTGTGCTTCAGCATCACGATTCCCCCAAGTATGTCGGGGCGAAACTCAGACGCGAACCCCTGGCTCGGATCAGGGCCTGCTGGTAGCACAACATCGAAGACAGATGCTTGGTCCTCCTGGTCCACCTGCTCCAGGCAGTACATCAGGGGTCCACGCTGCACAGCAACTCTTCCGTAATCCTCTCGCACGAGGGGATTAGCCGCCACCAAGTGCGGGGCCATGTCCAACTGCAAGCGAACGGTGCTGGCGGCCTTCCACTCTCGACGAATGGCGAAATAGTCGCCCGGTTTTGGCTTCCCGGGAGCGGGCTTGCCATCCAACGTAACCGTGGCCTTGCTCGCCCAGCCCGGAATCCTCAGATACAGAGTGAACGTTGCGGTCTTAGCCGGGCTAACTTTCAAGGTGATGTCGCCGTCCCAGGGGTATTTCGTTTGCTGGACGAGCTTGAGCCCTGTGCCGTTCTCCAAATGCCAGTCGAGGGTGGAAGAGTGGTAGAGATGGACGTAAACGCCGGAGGAGTCCGTCGAGTAGAGATAGCCAGGAATCGAAGCGAATGTCCGCTCCAGGTTCGGGGGGCAGCACGTCGTATCGTACCAGGGCTGGCGAATGCCTTCCTCGCCTCGAGACTCCAGGGGATTGCGATAACAATAGAGCGTCCCGGAAAGTGACATGCCGGAGTTGATTCCGTTGTAAAGCGCCTTTTCAATAACATCGGCGTAGGGGGCGCCGGCGCTGGCCGCCAGCATCCGCCAATTCCACATCATGTTGGCAATGGCCGCACAGCTCTCTGCATAGGCCCGCTGGTTCGGGAGGTCATAGGCCACGCCCACCGCTTCCCCCTCCGCGTACGATCCCACTCCGCCCGTAATGTACATCTTCCGTTCGACCAAGTCTTTCCAAAGCCGGCCGAGGGTTTCGTGATATTGGGCATCGCCTGTCTCGAGGTAGTAGTCCGTGGCTCCGCTGCACGCGTAAAGAGCCCGCACCGCATGGCCTTCAAGTTCCATTCGGGAAGTGAAAGGTATCCCACTGAACAGGTACGTCACCTGGTCGTCAGTGAGCTGCAAGCGCAGCTTTTCGCCGGTAAACAAATAATTGACGAAATCCAGATAGCGCTTGTCACCGGTAGTGCGGTAAAGCTCCACCAGCGCCATTTCAAATTCCGGGTGTCCGGTTAAAGCGGGTTTCTTTTCGGGTCCAAGGGTCTGCAATACATAGTCGGCATACTTGATCCCGCCATCCAGGAGCTTCCTGTTGCCCGTGGCGCGGTAATAGGCGATGGCAGCCTGCAACAGATGACCCAGGCAGTACAACTCGTGGCTGCGGTACATCTCGGAAAATCGCAACTTGGCGCGATCCCCAACGTAGTAAGTGTTCAGATATCCGGAGGGTTCCTGGGCCGCCAGCACATCGTCAATGAGCTTATCAAGCGTTTCGCGAAGCTGCGGCCGGTCACCCGATTGCAGAACGAACGCGACCGCTTCCATCCACTTGTAGAGATCGGAGTCGGTGTAACGCGGCCCCCTGCGGCCTGCGTTCACGCGGCCCGAAAGACGCCGGAAGTTGTCCACCACACCGTGTTCTTCCAGGAGTCCCAGCAAGGTGGGGATGCTTTTTTCCGCATTCGTCCGCATCCGCTCAGACCAGAATCCCTCACCCATGGTTACGGCGCGAATGGGCACCGAATGTAATTTTGCCTTGGGACTTGCGGATGTATTGATGATTCCCTGCACTTTCCAGGGTTCGTTTCCCGTCTGGGCAAGCGCTGCGATCCCGAAAGCCAGACAGGCACCGAGCAGGAGCGAAATCCCGCCCAGAAAACGGATGACCGCAAATCCAAATACAACCGCAATCCTGATTCTGCCCATTGGCACCCCGCCTCCGCAAACTCTACTAACCGCATCATCAGGCATTATAACAGGCTGTTTGACTTTTTGGCACTTTTTGCAGCCTTCGTGGCTGCCCAACTGCGATCGCGCTTACTTCGCGTTTCGCTGTACCTGTGCTAGGATGGCGAATTGCGCAGATTGCGCGGGATGGGTGGGCGCGCAGCGCACTATCTTCATGGCGGAATAAAAAGGGCAAATCCATTGAGCCAGGCAAGCAACCGACGTCCTCGGATTTTGAGCGGCATGCGCCCCACAGGCAAACTGCACCTGGGCAACCTGGTGGGCGCGCTTCAGAATTGGGTCAAGTTGCAAAATGAGTATGAGAGCTACTACTTTGTGGCTGACTGGCACATGCTGACCACCGGCTACGAGAATACCCTCGACCTGCGCCAGGACACCTGGGAAATGGTTACCGACTGGCTGGCCTGCGGGCTGGACCCCAACAAGGCCACGTTCTTCGTCCAGTCGCGTCTGCCGGAACACGCGGAACTGCACCTGCTCTTTTCCATGGTGACACCGCTCAGTTGGCTGGAGCGCGTGCCCACATACAAAGAGCAACTGGAAAATATACGAGACCATGACATCAACACCTATGGCTTCCTGGGTTATCCGCTGCTGCAGGCTGCCGACATCCTGATGTACAAGGCAAACTATGTGCCCGTGGGCGAAGACCAGGTGCCGCACGTCGAGTTTACTCGCGAAGTCGCTCGACGGTTCAACCTGGCATTTGGAGAACTTGAGCCGACAGATGATGCGGTCAGGCAAAGGATGACGAGGGACTCCTCTGACCAAGCTACTGCGTTAGCTAACAGCAGGCAGGGATTCAGAGCAGGCTCGCTCGATAACCGTGCCGCTTGGCTGAATGACGGGCTGGGACGTCTTATCCCCATCTTCCCTGAGCCGGAAGCGCTCCTAACTTCCGCCCCGCGCCTGCCGGGCACGGACGGCCGCAAGATGTCGAAGAGTTACGGCAACGCGATTTTCCTCACCGACACGCGAGATGTGGTTTCGAAGAAGCTCGCCGGTTACATGACCGACCCGGCGCGCAAGCGGCGCACGGATCCGGGGGATCCCAACGTGTGTCCAGTGTTTGATCTCCACAAAATCTTCTCGACGCGAGAGGATACTGACCGGATCAACCGGGAGTGCCGGACGGCGGAGATCGGTTGCGTGGAGTGCAAGAGGATTGCCGCCGGTCATTTGAGCAATTTCCTCGCGCCCATCCAGCAGCGCAGAAAAACCTACGAGCAATGCCCCCAGAAGGTTTGGGATGTGCTCGAAGACGGTACGCGGAAAGCGCGCACGGTGGCCCAAGCCACCATGGCGGAAGTAAGAGCAGCGGTGAAGTTGACTTAGTACCACGTGAGCGCGCTTTGGAGTGCGGCAGCTTGCTGCCGCTTTTGCTCAGGCCAGCTTGCTGGCCGTGCACTGGAGCGTACTACTTGGAAAGGTGACGCGCGAGCAAGCTCGCGGGAGAAAAGCGGTCCCGCAAGGCGGGACCGCACTCCAGAGGCGTTGTTCGATGGGTGACGATCCCCGCGACCCGAAAACCCGCTCCGACCAACCGGTGGTGAATCCGCCCGAGGGCGAGCTAAGCGCAGGACCTCCTGTGCCGGCCCCAGGCGAGGGGTCAGCCGCGGCGGAGCCCTGCACCGCACGGTGCAGGGCGGAGGAAGAGCCGCTTCCGCTGCCTGCTCCCAAGCGTCTCACGCACGGCGGAACACCGCCACCCCCGGTCAAGCTGGCGATGTACGAAGGGCCGCTGGACTTGCTCCTCGACCTCATTCGCAAGCAACAGATCGACATTTACGACATTCCCATTGCCAGGATTACCCGGCAATACCTCGACTACCTCCATTTGCTCGAGGAGCTGAATATCGACGTGGCGGGTGAGTTCATTTTCATCGCGGCGACCCTGATCCACATCAAATCCAGGATGCTTTTGCCTCCCGATCCGAACGCGCCGCCCGAGGAACAGGTAGACCCGCGCGAAGACCTTGTGCACCGGCTGCTCGAGCATGAGCAGTTCAAGAATGCGGCGCAGATGCTCCAGTCCAAGCGAATGGTCGAGGAGGCTATGTGGTCTCAGCCGGGAATCGCTGAGTTCGTGGAAGCCGAAGATGAGCCCGGCCTCGCCGTTTCAGTCTTCGATCTGATTTCAACCTTCCGCGAGATACTCGAACGGGCCAAGAAGCGGCCCCAGATCGAGATTCGGCGCGAAGAAATGACGGTGGCGCAGATGGTCGAGCACATCAAGCAGGTGCTCCGCGCCCGTTCCGGCCCCGTTTCCCTGGAGGAACTCGTCGCCGGCTATCTGTGGAGACAAGCCCTAATTGCGCTCTTCCTGGCCCTGCTCGAGTTGGTAAGAATGCGGGCCATTCTGCTGCGACAAAAGGAGCTGTTTGGCCCCATCACCGTCTCGAAGAGCAAGCGGTTTGAAGACATCCTTTCCGCGACGAACGCCGCCGCGTTCCAAACCGGGTTGGAAGAGAGTTTCGATCAGTAGTCCGTGGTCCGTCGTCCGTTGCCAGTCGCCGGTCGAGTTTCCCACGTTGGCGAGAGAAGACCGCCCTTCCACGGACAACGGACCACGGACGATAGATAGAATGTATGCTTAATGACGAAACACTAAAGGCCTTAATTGAGGCGATAATCTACGTGGCTCCTGAGCCTGTTTCGCTCGACGCCATGCTGAAGACGCTCCAGGGAGAAGAGCGCGAGCGAGTGAAGGCCAAACTCGAGGAGCTGATCGCGGACTTTCAACAGGCGCAGCACGGAATTCAAGTCCGACAAGTGGCCGCGGGCTACAAATTCTCCTCGAAACCTGAGCATCACGAAGTGCTGCGGAAGTTTGTGAAGAGTCTGAAGCCGCCCATCCGGCTCTCCAAGCCGGCGCTGGAGACGCTGGCGGTGATTGCCTACCGGCAACCAGTGACTTTGCCGGAGATCGATGACATTCGTGGCGTGGACTGCGGGGGCGTCATTCACACGCTGATGGAGAAGAAACTCGTCGTCACGGCCGGTCGCAAGAGCGTGGTGGGCCGGCCAATCCTTTATCGAACTTCGCGCGATTTCCTGGTGCATTTTGGGCTGAAGGATGCGAGCGAGCTTCCCAGCCTGAAAGAATTTGAAGAATTGGCAAAACGGGCCTTGGGCTCGGAGTGGACGGTTGCAGAGGCAGGGCCTCCCGCGCGAGAAGCGCCTGCGGCCTCTGAAACGTCCCCGCAGAACGATGCGGGCGCCGCTGAATCCATGCCCGAGGAAACTCCCTCGGCACTGCCCGAAGCAGAGGAGCAAGAATAGCAGGTAGTGCGGACCTCCGGTTATGAGCTCCGCGCTACCGCCTAGCCATGCAGGAACGACTGCAAAAGATAATCGCCGAGGCCGGCATAACCTCCCGTCGCAAGGCCGAGGAGTTGATCGTGCAGGGCCGCGTCTCGGTGAACGGCCACGTGGTGGCCGAATTAGGCTCCAAAGCTGACCCCGCGCGCGACCAAATACTCGTGGACGGCAGGCCGTTGAGGCGCACCGGCCGGCGGCTGTACCTGCTGCTCAACAAGCCCCCTGGCTATGTTTCCACCCTGAGCGATCCGCAGCACCGCCCCACGGTGATCTCGCTCGTACGTGACATCAAGGAAAGGGTTTATCCGGTCGGGCGACTCGACTATCACTCCTCCGGGCTGATGCTGCTTACGAACGACGGGGAGATGGCCAATTTCCTGATGTCACCGAAATCAGGCGTACCCAGGACGTATCAAGTCAAGTTGGAAGGTCAGCCGGGACCAGAAGCTCTTAAGAAATTGGAAGAGGGGATTGTGCTGGATGGTCGCAGGACGGCCCCCTGCCAAATCCGCCCTCTTGCCTACCGAGAAAAACCCTGGTATGAAATCACCCTGGTGGAGGGACGATACCACCAGGTTCGGCGGATGTTTGAGCGCATTGGGCAAGCGGTGGTAAAGTTAAAACGCGTCCGCATTGCCTTTCTGACGGACCAGGGCCTGGCGCTGGGCCGGTTTCGCCAGTTGACGGCAGCGGAAGTTGAGCGGTTAAGAAAATGGAAGGGAGAGAAAGAAAGGGTAAAGGATAAAGGGTAAAGGATAAGTTGCCCTAACTCAGCAACGATTGGCAATTATCCTTTACCCTTCAACCTTTACCCTTTAGCCATGCCGCGATCCATCATTTACGAAATACTCCCACCCTGGTCGAGCCGCATCCGGCCCTACCCGCCCGGCAAGCCCGTGGAAGAGGTCGAGCGCGAACTGGGCCGGACGGCCATCAAGCTAGCATCCAACGAAAACCCCTTCGGCCCTTCCCCCAAGGCCCAGGAAGCCCTCCGAAATTATGTGAACCAAATGCATTACTACCCCGACGGAGGCGGCTATTACCTGCGCCAGAAGTTGGCGGAGATCCACGGCCT
The DNA here is from genome assembly GCA_049698675.1 of Terriglobia bacterium. Lineage (GTDB taxonomy): Bacteria > Acidobacteriota > Terriglobia > UBA7540 > UBA7540 > CAVROP01. The sequence continues at coordinate 7,895 of JBAVYG010000709.1, read as the reverse complement.
GAATATGGACGAGATCATCCTGGGCGCCGGCTCCACGGACCTGATTGAGTTGGTAGCGAAGACTTTTCTGGGCGCTGGCGACGAGGCGATCACTTCCGAGTCGGCATTTTACATGTACCGGCTGGCGATTGAGGACATGGGCGCGGGACTGGTCATGACGCCCATGCGCGACATGACTTTCGATCTCGCCGCCATGGCGCATGCCATCACCCAAAGGACCAAGCTGGTCTACCTCGCGAATCCGAACAATCCCACCGGCACGATGTTCACCGCCGACGCCCTGGACCACTTCCTTGACGCTATACCTTCGCGGGTTCTGGTTGTGCTGGATGAGGCCTATTACGAATACGTGCAGTGCCCGGATTATTCCCGCTCCGTGAATTATGTACGCGCGGGCCGAAATCTCCTGGTTCTTCGCACCTTCTCCAAGGTGCACGGCCTGGCGGGAATACGATTGGGCTACGGCTTGGGCCACCGCGACCTGATCGAATGCCTGAACCGCATCCGCTCGCCCTTTAATGCTTCCAGCGTGGCGCAGGTGGCGGGACTGGCGGCGCTCGACGACCACGAGCACGTGGCGCGCTCGGTGGAAATAAACCGCCAGGAGATGAAATTCTTGACGCAGGAACTGACTCTGATGGGCGTGCGCTACACGCCTTCGGTGGGAAACTTCCTGCTTATGGACACGGGCCGCGACTGCGAAGAAGATTTCATGCGGCTTCTGCACGAGGGCGTGATCGTGCGGCCGATGAAGCTTTACGGCTTTCCTACCTCCCTGCGCGTCACGGTGGGAAGGCACGAAGAAAACCAGCAGTTCCTCGAAGCCTTGCAACGCGTGGCTGCCTCTTCCCTCAAGGCAGTAAGGCAAGGGTAGCGCGGGCGTCTCGCCCGCTGTGGCGGGGAGCGTCCCGCTCCCGCAGCAGGAGGCTTAACGGCTCTTGGGCAAAGAAGCCCATGGCAACGCAGACGAGGTGCAAGAGGGCGCAGGCAGGATGCCTGCGCCACAGCGGGCGAGACGCCCGCGCTACCCTGAGGTTTCGCATGCGTGATCCCATCCTCGGTATCCTCGAAAAATGTAAGACCCTCGCCGTGGTCGGCCTTTCTTCCAAGCCCTCGCGGCCAAGCTACGGCGTGGCCGCCTATATGAAGGCCCACGGCTACCGCATTATCCCTGTGAATCCCAACGAGCAATCCGTCTTCGGAGAGCAGGCTTACCCGACCCTCGATGACGTCCCCGATGCTTTCGAAGTCGTAGTGATCTTCCGCCGCTCAGAATTCGTGCCCGAAGTTGTCGAGGCCGCCATCCGCAAGCGCGCCACAGTGGTCTGGATGCAAGAAGGGGTCATCCACGAAGAGGCCGCCGCGCGCGCCCGCGCCGCCGGACTGTTTGTGGTTCAGGACCGCTGCATCCTGAAAGAACACGCCAAGCGGTTTGTGACGGAGGGGATTTGAACTCGAGTTCCCTCAAGATGGCAAGCACACTTCCATTGCGGCAACTTGGCGGCCTTATTCATGAGGAATTTCGCATTAGAGATCTCAGGAGCCTAAGCCTCAGCAACGCATCAATGTGATTCGCGATGAATGTGCATGAAGTACGACCGCTTCGAAGATCTGCCCGTCTGGAAAGCCGCCATCGAATTGGCGATCCAAATCCATGGCATGACGGCCAAGGTTCCATTCAGAGGGCGCTTCAGTTTGCGCGATCAAATTGAGCGCGCCGCCGTTTCCGTTTCGAACAATATTGCGGAAGGATTCGAGCGAGGGACCACCCAGGAGTTGCTTACTTTCCTCTACATTGCTCGCGGGTCCGCTGGCGAAGTCCGCTCAATGCTCTGCCTGCTGGAGGGACTCCCCGGTTTCTCGGATCTGAAATCTGAGATTTCAAATTTGAAATCCCTCGCCGAAGGCATTTCACGCCAATTGCGCGCCTGGGCTGATTCCTTGCAGAGCTCCCAAATCAGAGGGCAGCGTTATCTGACCGATAAAACACGCCACCTTGAGAAGGCCGCCCGCGAGCGCAAAGAGTTCCTTGAACAGCTTCGTCAAATCAGAGAGCAGAATAAGCCAGGCTCAGCGAACAGCAAGAAAAATGAAAAGGAATAGCGGACTTTACCACCAGCTTCCCTTGCTCGACCAGTCATGCAGACAGAAAGCGCACACCGTCACCGTTGCACGTATTTCTTTTTCCATTCCTGAATCGTCGCGAGCTTCTCCTTCAGTCTCTTTTCAAATCCCTGGTCGGTAGGGCGATAGTAGCGGCGCTCTTTGAGGTTGTCAGGCAGGCATTGCATGTCGGTGAGGCGCTCGGGAGCGTTGTGGGCGTATTGGTAGCCCTTGCCGTACCCCTGGTTGGCCATCAAGCCGGTTACGGGGTTGCGCAGGTGGAGCGGCACGGGTTCGGCGAGGGTCTTTTGCGCGTCTTGCGCGACTTCGCCATAGCCAACGTAGAGCGCATTCGACTTGGGAGCGAGTGAAAGGTAGACAGCGGCCTCAGCCAGCGCCAGATTACCTTCCGGCATGCCCAGGAAATGCGCGGCTTGCATGGCAGCAACAGTTACGGCGAGGGCGTTGGGGTCGGCAAGGCCAATGTCTTCCGATGCCATACGAATCATGCGGCGCGCGATGTAGAGTGGATCTTCGCCGGCCTCCAGCATGCGGCCCAGCCAGTAGAGAGTGGCGTCGGGGTCAGAATTGCGCACGGACTTGTGCAGGGCTGAAATCAGGTTGTAGTGCTCCTCGCCGGCTTTGTCGTAGAGGAGCATCTTGCGCTGGATAGCGTCTTCGAGGATGGCCTCGGTAACGACGGCTCGATGCTCTTCACCTTCGCCCTCGTGTTGGGCGGCGGCGACGGCCACCTCCAGGGTGTTGTAGGCCGCGCGCGCGTCGCCGTTGGAAAACACCGCGATCTGGCGCAGCATCTCTTGCGAGATTTCCACTCTTTCCCTGCCCAAGCCGCGTTTCTCGTCTTTCAAGGCGCGCTCCAGCAGCGTCAAGACCTCGTCGGTGGAGAGCGCTGAAAGCATGTAGACTTTGGCGCGGGAGAGGAGCGCGGAAATGACTTCGAACGAAGGGTTCTCAGTGGTGGCGCCAATCAGCACCACGTCGCCACGCTCGACGTAGGGGAGAAAGGCGTCCTGCTGCGCCTTGTTGAAGCGATGAATCTCGTCAATGAAAAGGACAGTTCTCCGCCCGTACTGCCGCACTTTTTCCGCCGTGGCCATCACTTGCTTGATTTCTTTTATGCCGGAAAGCACCGCGCTGAAACGCATGAATTCGCTGCGCGTTTTGCGCGCGATGATCGTTGCCAGCGTGGTCTTGCCTGAGCCCGGCGGCCCCCAAAGGATCATCGAGGCCACCTCGTCTCTCTCAATCTGCTTGCGCAGCGGCTTGCCAGGCCCCAGGATGTGAACCTGGCCGACGAATTCCTCGATCGTTTCCGGCCGCATGCGGTCGGCAAGGGGCGACGATACACGCTTACCTTCGGGTTTTCCAGGGCGGGATACATCGTCTTGTGGCGGTTCGAATAGGCCCATAAGAATTGGTTCATTGAATCATTGAGTCATTGAATCATTTCAGTCAATACCTAAATCCGCGTTGGCGAGTCACTTCGTAGAGAAAAACGCTGGCAGCGGTCGCCACATTAACCGAATCCATGCCCGGGCGAATGGGAATACTCAAGAGCAGCGAGGCCTCACGGACAATCTCCGGAGGCAGGCCGGAAGCCTCTCTTCCCACCATGATGGCGAGCGAGCCTCTCAGGTCCGCTTCGTGAAGCGGAAAGGGGCTGTGGCGGTCGGCGGCGATGATGCGAACTTGAGCCGGGCGCAGGCGATCCAGGAGTTCATTGGCTGCCAAGCCCGCCAGGACCGGAAGGCGGAAGATCGCGCCCGCTGAAGACCGCACCGCCTTGGGATTGAAAGGGCAGACGGTTTCCTGCAGCGTGAAGAGGGCCGAAGCCCCAAAGGCCGCCGCGCTGCGCATGATGGTGCCCAGATTGCCGGGGTCTTGGACCCCGCAGGCCACCAGCAGTAGCAAATTCTGGCCCTCGAGGATGGTATCCAAGTTGTGAGGCGACAGTTCGACGAGCGCGGCTATTCCCTGGGGGTTCTGCGTCTGCGCCACCTGCTCGAACAGGCCGTCAGGAACCTGCACGGCTTCCGCCTCAGCGGGCAACTGCTCCATAAGCCGCGCAAATTTCGCTAGACCGCTTTCGGCCGCGAGCACACTATGCACGCGAACTGCCGGAGCCGCTCCGAGGGCTTCCTCCACAAGAAATGGACCTTCGACAGCCAGCCACCCCTCGCGCGTTGTCCCTTTTGCCAAAGCCCGCCGGTAGACTTTCACCAGGGAGTTGGTAGGACTACTGATCTGACGTTTTCTCGCTTGGACCATATCCGTGCCGGATTTGAAAATCCCCTCCCCTGCGGGTAGTGTCCTAATTTGGGATGTAGGGCCGGGGCTTGCCCCGGCCAGGCCGCCCCAAGGGGCGGCCCTACAGCGGAAAGCTTAACCCGGCTTGGGATCGAAGTCGAGGCCCCTGGATGTCATCGCTCTGGAGTGCGGCAGCTTGCTGCCGCTTTCTCCCGCTCCGCGGGACAGCTTGCTGGCCGTGCACTGCAACGCGGTACTTGGACACGTGAGGCGCGAGCAAGCTCGCAGAGAAAAGCGGCAGCCCGCCGCGGCGGGCCGCACTCCACAGCCGCTCGTGATAGAATCGCGCCGCTCTCAGCAGTATGCTGATCCGAAGTCTCTGGAGGTCGAAAATGCGCCAACTGGGTTTTCTTTTAGCCATTCTGACGTTGCCTGCATCCACTGTTGCCCAGAATCTAAGTGGATTGTTCCCGGATATCACTCAGCAGCAGAACTATGTACTGAAGCGCGTCTCCAGCTACGACCGAGCTGGCGCCAACGACGATTTTAGGAGGATGGAAGCCGGCGAGACACTGACGGTGTTTGAAGAAGCCGGGCCGGGAGTCATCACTCATCTCTGGTTTACGATTGCGAGCGCGGAAAAATCCCACCTGAAGAAACTCGTCCTTCGCATGTATTGGGACAACGAATCCACCCCCAGTGTGGAAGCTCCCATCGGTGATTTCTTTGGGCTGGGGTTGGGTGAGTATTTCACCTTCCAGTCATTCCCGCTGGCCGTGGGCTCGAGCAAGGCGCTGAATTCGTACTTTCCAATGCCGTTTCAGAAGATGGGCAAGATCACGATAACGAATGAGGGGAAGCTGCCGGTGAATGCCCTCTACTACAACATCGATTACAGAGCTTACAAGAACCCGCTGCCTGCGGAGTCCCTCTACTTTCACGCTCAGTATCGCCAGTGTGCTCCATGCCAGGGCTGGACCAACCAATGGAGTTCCAATGGCGACCCGCTTGTGGATACAAGACCCAACCTCGACGGGGAGGGAAACTACGTGTGGATGGAAGCCGTTGGCCGCGGCCACTACGTGGGCGTGACCATGTCGGTGTTGCAAAACCAGGACGAGTGGTGGGGCGAGGGTGACGATATGTTTTTCATTGACGGGGAGAAGTTGCCCTCCATCAACGGCACGGGTTCCGAAGACTATTTTCAGGGCGCCTGGGATTTTGGCGACCAGCCATTTTCTTACTTGATGTTCGGCGCTCCGGTGAAGGGGGTGGAGCTGGCGGGAAGCCGATCGTCGGTTTACCGGTTTCACCTCGATTCTCCCATCACCTTTACCAAGTCGCTTCGCGCCACCATCGAGCACGGCCACGCCAACCACCGCTCCGACAATTACTTCTCGGTTGCCTATTGGTACCAAACCGAGCCGCATGCGCCATTCCCTGTGTTGCCGACAGTCGAGCAACGCTTGCCGAGACTTTACCCCGTGGGTGGACCGGGAAATGCCGGGAAGTGAAGGACAGGATTCAGGATTCAGGAGTCAGGAGTCAGAAGTCAGGATGCAGACCCCCACTGGCTTTTGGTCTCGGTCGAGCTTGATCCCGAGTTTTTCGACCAGCGACCTCTTCGAGTAGCCAGCGGGCATAGTCAATTGCCAGCCATCCGTGAGTGAGATTCTGCATTCGGAGGCGAATCCAACCGCAAAATGCCGATGGCTGATGACTCCATCTTACCCCGAAGCCCTTTTTGCGCCAGCGACCTGTGCTTCGAGCTCGGCCATGTCCAGGACAATGACTTTGCGGCGTTCCAAACGAATGATGCCTCGGTCAACAAATCGCCGGAGGTTGCGGGAAACCAGATCACGGACTGTGCCAATCTCCGCGCCGATCTGCTGGTTGGTTTCTTCCAGGGGAAACTCGACGCCGCGTCGGGTGCGGACGCCCAACTTCAGAGCCCGCCCACGCAGGAACCGCGCCAGGCGGTGGCTGACTTCTTTGAGCGATAATTCTTCGACAAGGTCCGCCAGGTACCGGAAGCGCCACGCCAGAGTGCGGATAACGGCAAGGGCCACTTCCGAATTGCGCCGGCACAAATCCAAGAATTCCTTCTTGGGAAGGAAAAGGAGTGTGGAGTCTTCCACCGCGGCAGCCGAGGCAGGAAAATTGCCACCGTCAAAGATCGCGAGCTCGCCGACGGTGGATCCGGCGCGCTCAATCACTAGGACTTGCTCGCGCCCGTTCTCGGCCATCTTGAATACCTTGATCGCTCCCGATTGTACGACGAAGAGGCCGTCGCAGGGATCACCCTCCGCGACCAGCATTTCATCCTTGCCCAGGCGCCGGGCTACACAATGGCAGGCCAAGACCCTGAGTTCATCGGCGGGCAAAACGGCGAAGAACGCCACGCGCCGCAGAGTCTCAACTGGATCGAGAAGTGTCATGGAAGGATTCCCAGCCCTCAAAAGCTGTGCAATGACTCGAAAACGCCGCCTTTTCCAGAGTATAACCTATGGCATAGCCGTGTGGCCCAAGGTGGTTTTCTCAAATGCCCACACCCTCTCACGCCAAAGCCAGGTGTTCATGCACCCCCAGCAGCCGCGCAGACCTGTCCAAAAGCTTACCAGACACCTTGTCCTTGGGCACGACTTAAGTCATCGCACGCTCAGGTGCGCCAAAATAATCTATAGCAAGATGGGGGCGCAAAGATACGCAAACAGAAATGCCCTCAGGAGGAATCTCGCATGGCCTATGTGATTGCTGAACCCTGCATCAATACCAAGGACACCGCGTGCGTGGACGTCTGCCCGGTTGATTGTATCCACCCCCGAAAGGACGAAGCCAACTTCGCCGACGTTCCGATGCTTTACATCGACCCCGTCGAGTGTATCGATTGCGGGGCGTGCGTGCCGGTTTGTCCTGTTTCCGCCATCTTCCCTCTGGATGACCTGCCGGAGAAATGGAAGGCGTTTACCGAGACTAACGCCGAGTATTATAAGAAATAGAAGGGTTCACGAGGGTTGATTGACTTTGAGGTTGACCCTGGTAAGGTCTTGCCGTTAGAATTCGGGTCAGGTAAGAGGGAGAGGACGGACTGACTTATCGAATCTAGGATGGGGGAGACATTTTCGGAAAAGGCAAAGCTCTTGTGGAGCCTGAGCGCCCTTGCCCTTTTTTTAAGTTGCGGAGCTGAAAAGCGACCCACGGTTGCTCAAGTGCCAGCGGTCACTCCAGCCGTTCGGCCTTTACCGCTCAAGCCTCCTGTAGCGCTGCCTGATCATCCGCCCGCGCCGCCCCCCGACGCTGCCGATCTCCTCGTTTCACAAGTTGAAGCGCTCTACAAATCCGGTATGGCCGATTATCGCTCCGGAAACCTGGAAGGAGCTAAGGAACAATTTGATCAAGCGGTGGAGAAGTTACTGGAGTCGAAACTCGACGTTCAGGGGGACGATCGCCTTAGTGGCGAGTTTGACAAATTGGTAGAGGACGTCTACGCTGCCGAGGCAGCGGCTCTGGAACGTGGCGACACC
>JBAVYG010000708.1:0-4226 GCA_049698675.1 Terriglobia bacterium | reverse complement strand
AGATTATCCGCATATAATGTAGCATATATTGCCGGATTCTTCGCCGGATATTCTTTCAAGGAATCCGGGCAGGCGGATCCCAACTGCGATGGTTCCGTTGGGGCCAGGTTCTCCTCGGCTGGCTGCTTGCAACGCTGTTCGTTGCGGGAGTGACAGGCGTGGTGCGCAAAGAGTAGGCGTGCATTACTACCCACCGGCGGCCTTGCGGTAGCGGGCCATGTGTTCTTGCAGCTCGGGGTCTTGTGGGTCGAGCTGCAAGGCTAGCAACTGGACTCGGACAGCCTCCTGATAATTTCCGCTGGCGTAATTGGCCTCCGCCAGCGTATCGATGAATCCAGCCTCTTTCCAATGAGTTAATTCCACCGCCTGGCTGGCGTGCTCGAGCGCCGCGCGCGGGTCGCGCCATTTGAGGTCTTCGCAGGTGGCGTAAAGCCACGCCAGGTTGTTATGCGATTCGGCATTGTTGGGCTCGATTTGCAAAGCTTCTTTGTAATGCTGGATTGCTTCCGCATAGAGCTTCTGCTCGGCATAGAGGTCAGCCAGCAACCGCTGCCCCTCCGCCGTGGTCGGGTTTTTGCCCAGCGCGGCCTCAAAGGCCTGCTGCGCCCTGCCGAGGTCACCCTTCATGCGGTAGGCCACGCCCAGCGCGAGCTGCGCTTCCGGGGCGCCGGGGCTTAACCGCACCGCCTCGCTGTATTCCTGGATGGCTTTGTCGAACTGTTGCTCCCGCAAATACAGCGCGCCCATCATCTCGTGGGGGCGCTCGTCGCGCGGCGACCGCTGGGCCGCCGCCCGGAAACGTTCCAGCGCCTCAGCATCCTGGTGGGCGGAGCGCAACCGCTCGCCTTCCCGCAGCAACCGGGTGACATCACGAGACATCGCGTAATGCTGCGCGGTCGAGGCCATCGCCAGGGCCACCACCAGGATAGGCACAACGACGACGGCTTGGGAAGTCCGCTCTCCGCCGGACCACGGCGCCAAGTCATGCGCGGGCGGAGGAATGAGAGCCGCCAGCACCATGCCAGTCAGCAACCCGCCCAGGTGTCCCCAGTAGTCGATCCCTCTGACCGCAAAGCCGAAGATCAGGTTGAGCACAATGAAAGGAAGAATTCCTCTGCCGAAAGCGCGGCCCCAATGGCGCGGGATGACGTCACGGTGCAAGTAGCCTGCCACCAGCATGGCGCCGGCGATTCCGAAGATGGCTCCGGATGCGCCCGCCGCGATGTTCCTCGACAGGCTCATGGAAAGGGCCGAGCTGCCTATGCCGGCGGCAACGTACAGCAGCGCAAAACGCCCATAACCGTAAACTCGCTCCAGGATGGGGCCGAGGATAAAGAGGGCGTAACTGTTGACGATCAGATGCAGCCAACCGATGTGAAGGAACATCGGCATGACCAGCCGCCAGTATTCCCCACGTCGAAAGTAGGGATTGAACGATGCCCCGAAATCCAGAAGCACGTCCGTGTTCGTCGAGCCCCCGGAGGAGGTCATGATGAGAAAGACAGCAACATTGATCCCCAGGATCACGAGGGTGACAACGGGCCAATATCGCCGGTTGGGGACCAGGAACGGGGTGTTACCGGGAATGGTGATAGGGGTGTCAGACATAAGAAAGCAGTGACGAGTGACAAGTGACGAGCAGGATTCAGGAGTCAGAAGTCAGGAGCCGGTCGTTGGAAACTCCCCGCCTGCTCTTCACTGGCACCTGAAACCTGACACCTGGCACCTGCACTTCTGCTCGTCACTCGTCACTTGTCACTCGTCACCGGCTCGTAGTACTTTTCTCCCGCGCAACTCCGGCACAGGACGCGCTCACCCAGCCGGCACTCTCGCCCGTCGTTAACGCCTTCGCCGCATTGTTCGCAGGTGACGCGGGAGCGCGGGCGTCCCGGCAGGTCCTCCGGTTTCAGTTTCACCCGCACCGCCTGGAGGTTAAAAAGGTCGTCATTCTCCATCACCTTGTACGCTTCAAGCTGTGCCTGAGAGGAGTCGGTAATGGCCGGGAACATGGCCTTGGCTTTGGCGCGCGAATCGTCACGAGCCACCACCCGCACCGCCCGGCCCGTCTCGAGGTCCACGAAGGTCGCCGCAACCTTCCCATAGTCCAGATACTTGAGTGACCGCTTGCCCAGGCGGCATCCGGTGACCAGGCTAACGGCGTCCGTGGCGCAGCGGTCGATTTCGACAAAGGTTAACAGGCGCTTGCGGTCCTTGACCGGATCATCAATACCGATCGACCTCAGCCCAAGCATCGCCATACGGATGCCCAGAACCTGACCGGGGCACATGTGACCGTGGCTCTGACCCGCCAAGACGACGTATTCTTCCAAAGTCTTCATCTGCGAGGTCTTTTGAGCAGAGACTCGAGCCCGAAGCTGCGCGTGGCATTCAAATCCCACGGCGCTTGTTTCTGCGCCTAAGCTTCATTATACCATCCCAGGTTCTCGGAGCAGGCAGCGCAGGCCTCCTGGGTGGGGAGCGGAGCGAGCCAAGTGACGGGTTACTTGTTTATGTTGGCCCATCTGGTCCGTCCTCGCCGTGCAAGTGACCCCTCACCTGGCCCGCGCCGGCTGGTGAAAGCGCCGGACGCGGGCCACCCTCTCCCCTGGGGAGAGGGCAAAGACCAACAACTTTTGCCATTTGCCTTTTGAAATTCTGGCGAGCCGCAAGAGGGGTTGCATCAGACCGATGCATCGAGGTTGCGGATTCAGGGTTGTTCAATGCTTCGAGAAGCTCAGTGCAACGGGTACCGTCCACAATCCCGAACGGTCTCATACATTGCCAGCACATTTTCGATGGGCACGCGCGCCTGCACGTTGTGAGTGGTATTGAAGACAAAGCCTCCGTCGGGGCCCAGTGTTTTCAGGCGCTCGCAGACTTCCTTTCGAACCTCGTCAGGAGTCCCAAAAGGCAACGTGTGTTGGGTATCCACGCCGCCCCCCCAAAAGGTGATGTGCTCTCCGAATTCCTGCTTGAGTTCGCAAGGATCCATGCCCGCCGCCGAACATTGCACTGGGTTCAGGATGTCGAAACCGGCATCGATGAAGTCCGGGATCAGCGCCCTGACCGATCCGCAGGAGTGGATGAAAGACTTCCACAGAGTGTGTTCGTGAATCCAGTGGTTGACCTGGAGGTGGAAGGGTTTGTACAGGTCGCGGTAGGCCTTGGGGGAAATGAAGGGACCATGCTGAGATCCGAAGTCGGTCCCGGTTACGAAAACCGCTGCAATCTGGTCGCCGACAACCTGGTGAATCTTTGCCAGGTTCTGCAGGCCCATCTCGCACTGGCGTGCAAAGATTCTGTACACGTAATCGCGGCGCGTCGCCGTGCTGACGTACCACTCTTCGATGTCGCGGATTCCCCGAGGGTGTTTCAGCCAGGGAGCAGGGACCAGGGCAATGTCCCCGAACGCCGTTCCGCCGAAGTTCGCCAGGATGGCTTGATCCGTCTCGGCGTAAAGCTTCTCTGCCTCACGCTGGAGGTATTGCAGATCCTCCTCGGAGATGGGCCCGAACTCTTCGAGGTTATCCCCGACGTTCAGGCTTCCCTCGTCAATGGGCGGCTGCCGAACTATGCTGTCAAAGTAGAACCCGCCCTTGGGCAACCGGCCACTTGCCGGGACGGACTTGTCGCCTTCGGGGTACATCAGGATGTCGCCGTTCGGTTCGGGTTGGGTATTGAAACCCTCGGGAACCAGGACCGGCGTGCCCGCAAAAGTAGTCCACGGTTTCCAGCCCTCGTTCCGGAATCCGAACATATTGGCCGGCTTGCCCAAGCCGACCACGTCCACTCCCAGCGCTTCTCTGAGGTCGGGCCCGATCTCACCGAGCATCTGGTAAGGTTCGATGACCTTGATGGGTGTGCCGGGCCTGTCCAAGCCAAGTGCCTGGCGCAGGGCGTAAACCGTGTCCACCTGCATCCCGGTCACGGCGCTGGCGCCCAGGTCGAGTGGAACCCGGTCGGCCTCCTTGTGCTGAAGGGCAAGACTCACGCGTTCTCGCGAATTCATGACGGTCCAACCCCCACTCGTAAATTGAAAATCATGTCATCCTGAGTCCGCCGCGCTTTTCGGCGGGCGAAGGATCTCTGCAGTTACTTTTTGGCTTCGGCAGCATTCGATCCCGCACGTGCGGAGGCGGCATGTTCTTACCTTCCCAGCGTGCCCAGGTGTCATTCCGAGCGCAGCGAGGAATCCGGCCCTGGTTTGTAGAGGAAGGAAACAGAGC
>JBAVYG010000707.1:0-3968 GCA_049698675.1 Terriglobia bacterium | reverse complement strand
GGCTAGGCCCGGTACCTTCCAATCTTTCATGGCCTGAGTGACAAATTCGTCGAGCCCGTCGAGGCTCGGCTTTGCTGTCGGCGTGGCTGTCGCGGCGGGCGCTGGTACCGAGGCCGATTTGCGCTCGAGAGAAAAAGGAAATGTTTGCCCAGCCTGCGAGAAGTTCCCGCTGACTTTGTTGCCATCTAGCTTGCCGTCGAAAACAGCCAGGCCGGGGCCAGCGGGAAGCTCGAAATGAACCTGTGGCGCCGCGAATCGCACGGCCTGGAGCGGCAATCCCTGAGCACCTTGCTGCGGGATATCGATGTTGGCCTGCCACGCTGCACCGGCGCTCTTGAAATCAATCCGGATCTGCAAGGCCGTCCCGGGTAGTTCAATCGCGCCCTCCCAGTGGCCCTCCAGACCCGTTTGGGCCGATAGGGCAACTGGCCAAACTAGAGCGCACGCAGCCATAACCAAGGCGATCAAGAAGCCGGGCCTGTGCAAGGAAATATGCATCGAACACCTCGTCATTTTCGATTTATTCTGCGGGCCCGAAAACATGTTGTTCGAATACCCGCTCGTCGCGACCCAACATTATAACCCATAGTTCGACTGGGTTAGAAAACTACACATTTCTAACGCCATGAGTGGAAATCAACAAGCCCAATCTTGAGGGTTTCAACGGGGGCGATTCTGGGCAGGTTTTCTAACACCGCTGCCATAGCGGTGTGGTGGAGCACCTTTCTTTCGGTGGAGTCGACCAGCACGAGATCAAGCCGTCGCGACTCGCCCGGCAGCACAAGTATAGCGCCAACTCCCTAGAAGCTATTTCAAAACCCGCTGTAATGCGTTAATATGGCCATAATTGTATTTCCCTTGGAGGGGGGAGAGCGCCAGGGGGGAGGGCGAATGGCGCGATACGGTCGGTTGTTGACCGACGCGCAGTGGCAGAAGATCGAGCCCTTGCTCCCCCGACCGCCGAGACATCCTTGTGCAGGAAGGCCCCCCCCTCGGACAAGGTGAAGCCTTAATGGGACCTGCGCGGCACCGTCGAGGATCTACAGCTTCTCGGAGAGGTCGGCTATCGCGTCGCAAATGCAAAAGTTTACCCAACCTGGAAGGTGGGTTCGGAATTCAAGCTGACAAGGGAAGCGATGCCCAAGCCAGGCAAGGGAGGGACGAACTGAATCTGTCCCTCATCGCGAGAACATGGCCCGGATATTCGCCTCAATGGCCTTTTCGATCACCTTGAGTTCCTTCGCGCCGATCTGCTTCCATTTCAGCGCGTGCAGCACGGCGGGGCGGTCGCGGCGGAAGCAAATACAGGACCCGATAATGGACAGGGCCCGCACTTGAGTGGCAGACGAGGTTGCGGATTCTCCGGTAAGGGCGGCGATGGCTTCGGCCAACGTGCCCCGCAGCGGCGCAAGACTCCGGTCTATGACGGAAAATTCTCGGGCCGGTCCAGATGCCGCCTGACTGAGAAACTTTCCGTAGCAGTCGGGCAGGAAGTTGCCCAAGATAAGCCGGACAAAGTCGCACAACAAAGTGCAGAGTATCCCGACCAATTCGGGGTGCGTGATTCCGGGGCGAGCCATTGACGTCCGTGCCTGCTGGACCAGGGGCTTCTCATGGGCAGCCCAGCGGGCTGCCACGTGCAGTGCCGCAGCATGGTAAAGTCCCTGCTTGTTCCCAAAATAGTACGCAATCGAGATAGGGTTCGTCTTAGCCGCCTCGGCGATATCCCGGGTGCGGGCGCCATCGAAGCCGTGCGCCGCGAAGACCCGAATAGCCACCTCGAGGAGGCGTTGCCGCGTGGCCTCGCCGCGGTCACTGGTAGGCCGGGTTCTGGTGGATATTAGTCGGTTCGCTTTCACGGGGCTCCCCCGCCGCACGCCGTCGATTATAAAACAGGTATTGAATTGTATCAATCAAATGATTTATAAATGATGGCTTGGCTGAAGCGGCCATGGGGTGGCAGTAAGACCACTGGACACCGGTGAGCAGGTTCATGCCGGCACGGCAAGGGCGGTCAGGGTGTCGGATGTCTCAGGTGTTGTCAAGAAAGGGTGCTGAATTTGATGAGCATAGATTTTGTTTTTTGGCGCCAGCCAGAACAATCCAGTTCTCGTGTGTTGCCACCGGCCTCTTGTCCGGCAATATCCAAGGGCTTCGGTGGGCCGTCCGCCGGGGTACGCGTTGGCCTGATCCTGGCCGCGCTGACGACCGTGGTGTTGACGGGCCCGAGTTGCGGCGGTCCGAAGCCGCAGCTTGCCGCCGCAAGTCCGCCCACACCGGTGGGGGTGGTGAAGGCGATCCAACTGGACGTGCCCGTCCACGCCGAATGGGTTGCGACCCTGGAGGGCTACGTCAACGCCCAGATTCAGCCCCAGGTGGGCGGGTATCTCATCAGCCAGAACTACAAGGAAGGCTCCTACGTCCACAAGGGTGATGTGCTGTTTGAAATCGACCCTCGGCCGTTCCAGGCGGCGCTCGACCAGGCAAAAGGGCAACTGGCCCAGGCACGGGCGCAACTCTATTTGGCCGACGTCAATGTAAAGCGCGACACGCCCCTGGTCAAGGAGCGGGCCATCGCGCAGAGCCAGCTTGACACTGAAACGGCTGCGCAAATGCTGGCTCGAGCCGCTATTCAGGCTGCTGAGGCCGCGGTCGAGCAGGCGCAACTCAACCTCGGATTCACCAGCGTCCGCTCCCTGGTAGACGGGATCGCGGGAATCGCCACCACCCAGATGGGCAACTTGGTTTCGCCCGCGGCCGTCCTGACGACGGTTTCCCAGCTCGACCCCATCAAAGTCTATTTTCCCATCAGCGAGCAGGAGTACCTCCAATTCACTTCCAAGCTGCTGAAGAAGACCTCGACCAGCGATTTACTGCGGGCCTCAGATTCCAGGGTGCTTGATCTGATCCTCTCGGATGGTTCGACTTATCCGCACAAGGGGCAGGTCATCTTTACCGACCGGCAGGTGGATCCGCAGACCGGAACGATCCGGGTAGTCGGAGCATTTCCCAATCCTGGGAACATCCTCCGCCCCGGGCAGTTCGGGCGCGTTCGGGCGCTGGTCGGCGTACGCCAGGGAGCGGTTCTCGTTCCGCAACGCTGCGTGACGGAACTGCAGGGAACCTACGAAGTGGCCGCGGTGACGGCGCAGAACAGCATCTCGATCCGCAAGGTGAAGGTGGGCGAACGCGTGGGCCTGTTGTGGGTCATCAACGAGGGGCTCGCGCCGGGCGAAACCGTGGTGGCGGAGGGCACCTCGAAAGTGCGCGAGGGCATGACGGTGGCGCCGACCCTCGAGACGTCCGCGCCGGAGGGTAGCCGCTAATGTCCAAGTTCTTTATCAACCGTCCCATCGTCGCGATGGTGATCTCGATTTTGATGGTCATCGTGGGAGCGGTGGCCATGGCCACCCTTCCGATTGCACAGTTCCCGGAGATTATTCCGCCCGAAATCCAGGTGCGCGCTACGTATCCCGGGGCCGACGCAAGAACCATGATGGAGTCCGTCGCCACGCCCATCGAGAGCCTGATGAATGGCGTGGACTACATGAATTACATGTATTCCACCAACGACAACTGGGGCAACACCACTTTGACGGTGAATTTCGATGTCACCACCAGCCCCAATATCGATCAGATTCTGACCCAACTTCGCGAGTCGCAGGCTGCCCCGCAGTTGCCGGCCATGGTGAATACCACCGGCGTCATCGTGCAGAAGTCGCGGGCGGCCGCGATGATGGTCATCTCCTTCTATTCACCGCACGCCACCTACGACCGAAACTTTCTGACCAATTACGCCTACATTAACTACGTTGATGTGCTTTCGCGCGTGCCAGGCGTGGGGCGCGTGCAGGTGTTCGGCGGCCAATACGCCATGCGCATCTGGATAAAACCCGATCAATTGGCCAAACTGGGCGTAACGGTTCCCCAGATTGTTTCCGTGCTGGAAGCGCAGAACACGGTGAACC
>JBAVYG010000706.1:0-8256 GCA_049698675.1 Terriglobia bacterium | reverse complement strand
CGTCTGCGGAGGGGCAGGGGTGGGGCACCGCCACCGGAGATCTGGTAGAGGTTCTTATAGGGTCCCAGCTTGCGCGTCTTCTCGGTAATCTCCTTGACGGTCTGCTGCCATTTGTGGCCTTCCGCGGCGGAGATCCAGGTAAAGTTAATTCGCTCCAGGTCGAAACCGAGCGTCTGGAGCAGCTCGCGAAAGAGAATCCAGCGCCGGCGAGCGTGATAGTTCCCTGAGGTGTAGTGGCAATCGCCAGGATGGCAGCCGGAGACAAGCACGGAATCTGCGCCGATCTCAAACGCTTTGATGATGAGGTTGAAGTCGATCCGGCCGGTACACGGCAGCCGGATGATGCGCACGTTGGCTGGGTACACGAGGCGGGTGGTCCCCGCCAAGTCGGCGCCCAGATACGTACACCAGTTGCAGACGAAGGCGACGATTTTCGGCTCGAACTCGGGTCTTTCGCTCATACCAGGCTTTCGACCATGGAATAGATTTGCTGCTCGGTGAAGCCCTCCAAGTCGGCGCTCTTGGAGGGACAGACGGCCACACACGTCCCGCAGCCCATGCACAGCCCCGGGTTCACCCGTGCCGTGCGCTTCACGAAGACTCCGCGCGGGGTGCGGATTTCCGCCTGCTCAATGGCGTGGTACGGGCAAGCGTGCAGGCAAGTGAAGCAGGCCGCGCAAGTCTCCTCGTTGATTTTCGCAATCTCCGGCTCGCGCGTCAGTTCGCTGGCGGAGAATGTTATCAGCACCTTGCTTGCTGCCGCGGAGGCCTGCGCGACAGATTCGGGAATATCCTTGGGGGCCTGGCAGGCGCCGCAGATGTAAACGCCCGCCGCGTTGGTTTCTACCGGGCGAAGTTTGGGGTGCGATTCGAGCAGGAAGCCGTACTCGTCGTACCCCACGTTGAGCTTTTGGGCCAGTTGCTCGACCCCGTCTGCGGGGCGCATGGCGGCTGCCAGCACCACCATGTCCGCCTCAATCGTCACTGGCTCGCCGGCCAGTGTGTCCGCGCCGCGCACGATCAACTTGCCGTTTTCCTCGGTGATCTTCGAGACCCGCCCGCGGTAATACTGCGCGCCGTCCTGCTCGATAGCCCGGCGGACGAATTCCTCGTAACCCTTACCGCCCGCCCGGATGTCCATGTAGAAGACGTGAGCCTGCCCGTCGTGCACCTTGTGCTTATAAAGCATGGCGTGCTTGGCCGTGTACATGCAGCAAATCTTCGAGCAGTAAGGCAGACCCTTAGCGTTGTCGCGGGAACCCACGCAGGAGATGAAGACCACGGATTTGGGCAGCGCGCCGTCGGACGGCCGCTTGAGCTCGCCGACGGTGGGGCCAGAAGCCGAGAGCAGCCGCTCGAATTGCAGCGAATCGATGACGTTCTTGTACTTGCCGTATCCGTACTCGCCGTAACCTTCGAGGCCTGGCCTGTCTTGGGTTTTCCCAATGTTATACAACTTATAACCAGTGGCGATGACGACGGCGCCGACCTTTTCCTCCACCAGCTTGTCCTGGTCCTTGAAGTTGATGGCCTCCGCCTTGCATTTCTTAATGCACAATCCGCAGCCGTTGCGGATAAGCTTGGCGCAGGTTTTGGGGTCGATAACCGGGCGGGCCGGCACAGCCTGCGGGAACGGAACATAAATGGCTGGGCGAAATCCCAGGCCGTAATCGAACTCGCTGAGGTTCCTCTTGAGCGGGCAGACGTTCCAGCATTCGCCGCAGCCGGTGCACTTGCTGATGTCAACGTAGCGCGCTTTCTGGCGGATGGTGACGTTGAAGTTGCCCACGTAGCCGCTCACAGCTTCCACTTCCGAGTAGCTGTAGAGCCGGATGTTGGGGTGCTGCCCCACTTCCACCATGCGCGGCGTCAGAATGCACTGCGAGCAGTCGAGGGTCGGAAAAGTTTCTGAAAGTCCCGCCATCTTGCCGCCGATGGAAGGTTCCCGCTCCACCATCACCACTTCGTAGCCGGAGTTGGCGATGTCCAGCGCCGCCTGAATCCCCGCCACCCCGCCGCCGATCACCAGCGCGCGACGCGTCACCGGCACGCGGATCGGCTGAAGCTCGTGGTCGCGCCGCGCCTTCTCCACCGAGAGACGGATCAATTGCACTGCTTTGGCCGTGGCCTGGGCGCGGTCCGGGTGAACCCACGAGCACTGTTCGCGGATATTGGCCATCTCCACGCGGTAAGGGTTCAGGCCCGCAAGCGCCGCGGCATTGCGGAAAGTGCGCAGGTGCATGTGAGGAGAGCAGGAAGCCACCACCACGGCGTCCAGCCGCTCGGAGGCAATCTTATCGCGCACCAGCGTCTGACCGGGGTCCGCGCACATGTACTTGTAGTTCAGCGCGCAACGCACGCCCGGAAACTGCGCCACCTGCTTCGTGACCTCTTCCACGTCCACGGTGCGGGCGATGTTCTCGCCACACCAGCAGATGAAGACGCCGATTCGGGACATGGTCTCCTACGCTTTCCCCACAAAATGCCGGTCGATGCCCAGCGCCTCGGGCTTGAATCCCAGCGCCAGTCCCACCACGTCGGACAGGTAATAGATCGGCATTGCGTGCCGCACGCCGTAATGCCGCTCGATGTTGACCTGTTTCATGTCGAGGTTCACGTGGCACATGGGGCAGGCCACCACCAAGCAGTTGGCGCCGTGCGCGGCCGCATTGCTCAGGATCTTATGCGAGAGGTCCAGCACCGTCTGTTCGCTGGCCATGGTCATCCCGGCCCCGCAACACTCGGTGCGGTAATTCCAATCCACGGTCTTGCCGCCCAGCGCTTCCAGTATCTTCTCCATGGAGCGGGGTTGCTCGCAATCATCGAACTCCACCACGCTTGCGGGCCGCGTCAGCAGGCAGCCGTAATAGCAGGCGGCGCAAATCGAGCCGAGTGGAGCCTTCACCGCGGCCTTGAGCCGGTCCAAACCAATCGTCTCGAAGAGTTGGATCAAGTTCAGCACTTGCGTGTCACCGCGAACTTCCAACTCCACGATCTCGGACATGCTGCGGCGAAGCGCCTCGTCCTCCGCCAGAGCTTTGCGTGCTTTGAGTAGTTGCATCGAGCACATCGGGCAGGGCGCCAGCATCTCCCGGAAACCTTTGTTCTCCGCCAGGGCCAGATTGCGCGCGGGCAAGGCGACGGAGAGTTTCTGGTTCAGCGAGTGCGCGGCGGTGGCGCCGCAGCAGATCCAATCGTCGATTTCCTTCAGTTGGACGTCCAGAGCCCCGAGGCAAGCCCGAAGCGATTGCTCGTAATCGTTCGAAGAACCGTGCAAGGCGCAGCCGGGATAGTAGGCCAGATTCATAACAGTGAGTTGTTCATGCAGCGCGCGAAGATGCGGGCCACCACGGCCCGGTCATGAGCTTTCTCCCCCACCAGATGGAACTTCTTGCGCTTCATCAATTGGGGGGCCAGCGTCGCGTCCTTGAAGAGAAAGGAAAGGCTCCGGCCGTGTAGGAAGGTTGAAAATTTGAACTCGCCGATCAGTTCCAACTCGTTCAGGCGGCCGTTGCGGCGAATGTTTCTGAGGAACGCCTTCTGGAAAAGCACGGTGCGCTGCTGCTTGGGTGTGGCGACGCCGCGCTCCGCCGACAGTTGCCGCAGCGCGTCCATCACTCCCGCGCAATCCACGGACTTCGGGCAACGTGTGGCGCAGGTCTGGCATGAGACGCATTGCCAAATGGCTTGCGCTTGCAGCGCCCTCTTTGCATGGCCGAGTTGCAGCAGGCGAATGAGCCGGCTGGGCGGCGTGTCCATCCCAGCGGCCATCGGGCATCCCGCAGTACATTTCCCGCATTGATAACAATCACAAATCCGGGTGTGGGCTAAGGACTCAACCAGGGGAACTACGCTCGGGGAATTAAGGAAGACGTTCTCCGGCTTCAACGATACCTGCTTCCTGTGCGAGGGAACCGACTGCAGGTCTAAAAGTAATGCTAACAGTTTCGATCATTAAAAAGCAAGAGACATGTTGTGCTCGCCACAATGTGGCGGATCATAATGGTCGCAATCCCACGCCTCGTTTTTTCTGTTCACAATGGACCACTGACAACGACCGACTGACCAATGAGGTCGGTGCTTTGCGAGATCAAGGAACACCGGCGGATCGATCAACTTCTTCGGTCGACGCGAGCTGTTTCTCCAAATCGGCAAGCGCCTTTTCTATGATCTCGCGGTGGCGGGGATTTTGGCTGGACTGGAGTTGTTGCAGAAGGTAGGTCCTGGCGAGAAGTAAAGTTTCCTTCTTGCGGTGCGCATCAGCCTTATCAGGGGTAACGCGTTCCTTCGAAGCGGCCACCTGGTCGGACCGGGCGGCTTCCATCTGTGACTCAACCGCTTTGCTTTCCCAACCTCTCGCCATAACCTCCGCTAACCATAGAGTACTCGGTTCCTTGGGTTCGATCAATAGGACTCTGCATGGCGAGCGTTCACTGCGCCGCAGCCACGGAGAATTTCCTGGCACTCGAGAATCACTCCCTGGATGTGCCGTGGTGGCAGGACTTCGTGGAAGGCGTTGAGAAACCCATCATTAACAAAGGCTATATCACCGTTCCTGACAAGCCCGGCCTCAGCGTGACGCTCAACGAAGACGTCGCAAGGCAGCATCTGAAACCGGGCACGGGCTATTTCGAGCCCACTACCGAGTGGGACAACGAACGTTCCTGGGACCGGCTTTGGAGCTAATCACCGCACGGGAGTGGCGTTTGGACCACCACCCGAATAGTCTTGACTCTGGAGTTTCCTCAGCGCCTCGAGGGCTTGAGGATTTGTGGGCTCGCTCTTCAATCCGGTCTGCAATTCCCGCAGCGCTTCGCGATTCCTTTTTGTATCTGTGTAAAGCAATCCCAGCATGATATGGGCGCGACCGGAAGAGGGCACTAATGCCTCAGCTTCCTGGAAGGCATGCTCAGCTTCCGCATACCTGCCTTCACGCCAGTACACCAACCCCAGCCCCCAATAACCATTCAGCGTCTTGGCCGCCCGGAGGGATTCCTGAAATTGTCCCTCGGCCTCCTCAAGCCTCCCATGATCGAAATAGAATTCGCCAAGCCCCGCATGGGCACGCTGGCTGAGAGGGGAAAGGTTGATCGCCGTCCGGTATTCCTTTTCTGCGAAGTCGGTTTTTCCGGTCTGGTCATACACGAGTGCCAGGTACAGGTGGGGCTGAGGCTCGTTCGGGTTCTTCATGATGGAGCGGATCAAGTAGCCCAGCGCGGCGTCATAACGTTTTAGTTTCAGATTTAGTAATCCAAAGTTATTCAGAATCAAGGGATAATCCGGTGCCACCTGATCCGCCTCGCGTAATTCCTGCTCAGCATTCTTCAAATCGTCTCGGTCGAGATAGAGCGCGGCGAGGTTGATGTGAATTATGTAGGCGTCGGGTTGTAAGGCAAGTGTGGCCTTGTAGAACGTCTCGTCATCGTGCCAATCCCGGTTTCGCCGGATAATTCTGAGAGTGCATAAGGCCGCGATGGCAAGTACGGAAACGACTACGATGCCGCGCCACCAAGCGCTATGACTTCTCGTAGCTCTCCACAAAGTCGTCCCCGCCCAGCCCAGAACCCAGCAGAATCCTACAGAAGGCAAATACAGGTAGCGCTCAGTGAATACATTGGCAGCCATCCAAGGCGCGTTCAAGACGGGGGCAAGGTTGAGGAAGAAGAAGAGCAGTCCGAAGGAGACCAAACGCACGCGATTCCAGAAGAAGACAAAAAGAAATGCCAGCACCATCAACGCCACAGCACCCCCGACTACCCGCAAGTCGAAAGGACTCGTGCTCATGTGGAAGACATAAAAAGCGCAAAGTTTAGCAGGCCAGAACAGTTTCCAAACGTATTGGCCGGCCAGCGCGAGGGCGGAGAAGATTACGGCGTCCGGCCCCATATCG
Source organism: Terriglobia bacterium (assembly GCA_049698675.1). Taxonomy (GTDB): domain Bacteria; phylum Acidobacteriota; class Terriglobia; order UBA7540; family UBA7540; genus CAVROP01. The sequence continues at coordinate 2,366 of JBAVYG010000706.1, read as the reverse complement.
GGAAATTGGGATCTGCCTGCCAACCCTCCCACAAAGTGGGTGCGGACAATCAGGTATACAAGGAGCAAGAGCCAAAGAGGGCCGTAGCGCGAAAGTTTGATTCGAACGCTCGTCTCCTTGCGATCCTCCCGACAGGAGTGCTCGTAAAGTGTGGCCAGCACCACCAGGGTGACCGCCGGTTCCTTTGCGAGCAATGCCAGGGCGAAGCTCACGACCATAGACAATTCGCCGAGAATCAACCTTCGCCCGCTAACTTTAGAAAGCCCCAAAAAGAACCAGAACGTCAGCAGATAGAAGAGGGCCAACTCGAGGTCCGTGATGGCTGCGATCCAGGCGACCGATTCAGAGTGGATAGGATGTACTGCGAACAAGCCCGCGGCCACAAACGCCAACGTGCGGTCGTTAAACATGCGCCAGGTAACGAGAAACAGCACAAGCACCACGAGCAAGTTCAGTACGAGGCTTACCAGGTGAAAGGCCAACGGGATGGGTCCGAGAAACTGGTGACAGAGCAAATACCCGAATAACATCATGGGACGGTAGTAGTTATGGGTGTAGTCTCCGCCAAGGAAAGACCAAACAGGCGTAGTGAAAATCTCCTTCAAGTGATGAAAATTCTGAAGGTAGGGGTTATTCACAACTTGAAAGGTGTCGTCGTAAACGAAAAGGTTACGGAGAGTATTGAGGTAAGGAAAAACGGCAAAGGCCGCCAGAAAAGCCAGCAGCAGGCCGTCGGTCCAGAGTATTGAACGTCGAGAGCCGGGCAAGTTCAAATCGCTCAGCAGAATAAGTACTTACGCCACCGTTCGTCCGAGCGGCCCATCATGCGCATGATCTGGCGGCTGGTGTGCAGCGTAAATGGCCGCGGCGGTCTCAGAAGTTTCAACCCCGCCTCTTCCGGCAACCGGTCGCCCTTCAGATTGTTGCACTTGTGGCAGCAAGCTACCAGGTTATCCCAGTCTGTATGGCCACCTCGCGAGCGCGGAATCACGTGATCCAGCGTGAGCTCGTGCGCCGGGAAAGCCCGGCCGCAGAACTGGCAGGTGTAGCGGTCACGCAAGAGCAGATTCTTTCGAGACAAGGCCCGTGTCTGATAAGGAATCCGCCGAAATTCCAGCAGTCGGATGACCGAGGGAATACGAATTGCGAACCGAGCCGCACGGATGAAGCTGCCGTCATCTTCTTCTGTGGTTGCTACGCCTTTCAGGATAAGAACCAAGGCACGGCGAACTGCCGTGACGTTAATGGGCTCGTAGGTCGCGTTCAATACGAGAACAGGTTCTTGCAGCGACCGTTGGTGGTCATCCTCCGACATAACATTCATCCCGCTGAGGCACTATTGCTTGCCGCCCCGTGTTCATTATGTTCAGTTATGCCTAAATTCGTCAATAGAAAGCAGTGGTTAGTGGTTAGTGGCTAGTGCTTCGCTAGCGGTTGGTGGTCCCTTGTCCCGGGTGAGTTGTCGGTGCTCACCACTAAAGCCACCCATCACTGGCGCGCCACTGGTTTTAGTCACTAGCCACTTGCCACTAGCCACTGCTTTCCAGATCCGGGAATTGCGGCGTCGCGCGAGCCAGCGACAAGGCCAGGACGCGCGCGGCGCCCGCCCGCTTGAGGGCGGCGGCGCAAGCGGAAAGAGTCGCCCCGGTAGTCATCACGTCATCGACCACCACAACTGTACGGTTGCGCACATCTTCGGGCCGGCCCACGGAAAAGACGCCGCTAACATTCTCGCGCCGCGCGCTCACACTCAGGCCCACTTGCGGAACTGTGGCGCGAATGCGTCGCAGGGAACCCGTCACTAATCGCAAGCCGTGCAGTCTCTCTTCTTTTCGCAGCCTTCTTACCAGACCTCTCGCCAGCAGTTCAGCTTGGTTGAACCCTCTTTCGCGCCTTCTTGAAGGGTGCAACGGTACCGGCGCCACGATGGCTGATTCAGGCTCGGGCAGCGCCTCCCATGGCCGCGCCAAAAGCGCGCCAAGGCGGTGGCCCAGGTATTCCCGCCCGTGAAATTTCAAACGGAGGATAGCCTTGCGCAAGTTTCCGGTGTAAAGCCCATAGCTTCGCGCCATGTCGAATTCCAGTTCGCCTTGCCGGCACAAGCCGCAAAGCGAGTCTACGAAGTCCACTGCCTGTAATGAGGCGAAAGGGAGACCACAACGTTCACAAGCAGGGCCGCGCCAGGGTTGAAGGTTTTCCCAGCATGCCCGACATATGGATGCACCGCCCGGTTCCGTGAGTTCCTGCTGACACAACAGGCAATCGGTGGGGGAAACTACAGCAAGCAAACTGCCGGCGAGTTCCCTAAGAATGGAGGGCGTGGGCACTTTGGAATTGCGGGCGAGATAGAAGACGAACCTCGCTTT
>JBAVYG010000705.1:0-4121 GCA_049698675.1 Terriglobia bacterium | reverse complement strand
TCGATATCGCGCAGGCTTTCGCGGTAGGTCAGTTGAGCAAAGGCCATGCACAGGAATTGTTCCCAACAGGAAAAGCGACTGACCTTGTAGTTGCCTTGGTAGCGATCCACACAACGAGCGAATTCGTAAGCGGGGATAAAATCCATCAACTGCGCGAATACGGTTTTGCCAGCATTCATGGTCCACACCCTCCCAAAGTGTCGGGAAAGAATGGCCATAAGTGCGAGCCAAATTCAAATCGAAAACGCTTCGTTTGACGGATATGTGCATAATCTAAAGCAAGTTACAAGGAAATCCAAACTCAATGACCGGACAGTTCTGGCCACGGACAACTGACAACTGACAAGACAGGCATCGTACCATTCGGAGTTACCTGCGAACAAGGTGCCTTCTTGCAGGTTGCTGAAAAATCTTTGGCGCTCTCCGTAGGGGGCACGTCATGACGGAGCTGCGTGGGTCACCCGCGTGCTTTCACACCCACTGTTCAGGGCGGTCGAATGGTAGAATGACATGTTTTCGTGCCGAAGTGGGACGCTGCCGGATCGATCGTTGAGAGCTGTCATCATGGGTATTAAGGAAAACGTGGCGCAAGTGCAGGAGCGAATCGTCGCCGCGTGCCGGCGTAGCCGCCGCGGGCCGGACGACGTGAAGCTGGTGGCAATTTCAAAAACCTTCCCGCCGGAGTGTATCCGCGCGGCGTATGAGGCTGGGCTGCGCGATTTTGGTGAGAACCGTGTGCAGGAAGCCATGGCCAAGCGGCCGGCGCTTTCGGATTTGAGCATCACATGGCATTTGGTGGGCCACCTTCAGAGCAACAAAGCCAAGGCTGCACGAGAACTGTTCCACTGGGTCCATTCCGTGGACTCGTTTCGACTTGCCCAGAAACTGGACCAGGCGGCGGCCGCGGGTGGTGGCCGGTTGCCGGTGCTGCTGGAAGTCAACTTGGGCGAAGAGGCGAGCAAGGCGGGAGTTGGGGAGTCAGAAATAATCCAACTCGCCGAGCAGGTCAGTCGGCTTGGAACGCTCGGGGTTCGTGGCTTGACGGTTATCCCACCGTTCCTCGACGACCCCGAGCTGGTCCGGCCCTATTTCCGGCGCCTCCGGGAGCTGGCTCAGGAGATTGACTCGAAAAACATCCCCAACGTCTCCATGCAGGAGCTCTCGATGGGCATGAGCCACGATTTCGAAGCCGCCATTGAAGAGGGGGCGACCATCATCCGAGTCGGAACCGCTATCTTCGGAGCGAGGAGCTGATTCGAAAAAGCAGAAACTAGAAAGCAGAAGGCAGAAAGCAGGGGTAGCGCAGGTCCCGCTCTCCGAACCTGCGGCGCTTCAACGGCAGAAGGCAGCAGGCAGCAGGGCGTGTTTCACCCGCCGACGGCCTGCCTTCCCACCACAACGGACAACGGACCACTGACGACTGACAACTGACCATGCCCGACTTCAAAGTCGAACAAGAAACGGTTTCTTTCTGGCTCAAGGTTAAGCCTCGCTCCGCCCGCGAGCGCTTGGCGTATGACTCTACCGGAGAACTGCGCTTGGACCTACATGCGCCACCCACCGAGGGTGAGGCCAACGAGGCCTGCATCTATTTTTTCGCTCGTGCATTACGCTTGCCGCAAGCGTGTGTGGCCATTATCTCCGGTCGAAAATCTCGCCGGAAGCTCATTCGCATCACGGGCCGGTCAGCCGAGGAGACCCTCGCGGGTATCAAGGCGCTGGCAGCGCGTGAACAAAATGAGTAGAGTGCCTAGCCCCTGTCATTCTGAGTCCGCCATTCTTATTGGCGGACGAAGAATCCCTGCAGTTTCTTTGAACGGCCAGTCCGTCAGCTGACGGATGAATGTTCCCTGCGAACTCCGGAGATCCTTCGTCGTCCGCCAATATGAATGGCGTCCCGCCGCGGCGGGATCAGGATGACATGCCTGGGGTGTGTGCCGCGTCTGCGCAACTCCAACTTCCGGGTTCGGGTTTATACAGCCGTCCCAAATGCTCGTAAGCCCGCCCCGCCCGCGTTTGACAACTTCCCTCTTACCTTCAAAACAGGGGGCACACCCGCGTCGCCCCCGTCCCGCCCTGCTGGAGGGGTCCATTTCCCCCGGCGTGGGCGGCACGAGCTATTACCGCCCATCTATTGCCGAGGGCTCGATCGTCCGATAAAGCTAAGGGGGGTTTGTGCCGAAGAGTCGCCAACGACGATGGAACACAACATGCCCATCCCGCTGCTCAACGACCCCTGGGACACGGCGAAAGGTCTGTCGGGCGCTGGCGACCGTCAACATAGGCTTAGGAATACGGTCCTCATGAGGGGGTACACTATGGACGTGCTTGCGGCGCGCCCTTGCCGCGCGTTTATGCTTTCCCTGGCGCTGCTATGCTGTACGGAACTCCTGCCTGCCCAAACTACCAATTGTGACAACACGACGATCCCAACCTTGACGCCGCCCGCTGGCCTTGTCGACGTCGATCCTGACACGCTGTTGCGGGAGAGCGCTTGTACGCCCGGTGCGATGGGAACCCGTACCCCTCTGATACTAATCCACGGCCTGGATGGAACCTCCGACATTTCGAATCCCGATCTCACGGTTTTCATGGACCTCAGCCTATTCCTTACCCAGCAAGACCCAAGTTTTTCCCAGAATTACAAGATCTTTACGTATCACTACCTTAGCAACGAATATACGGTGTCAGAGATCGGTCTCGCCTTCGAAATCTGGCTAGACTACTTTCGGCAGTCATGGGACCCGTATGGTGAGGGTGATACGCCGTTCGACAGAGACGTGATCATTATCGGCCATAGCATGGGAGGCTTAGTGGCGCGAGCCTTGATGAATGAAGATTTCATCGGCGCTGGCGCCAAGGCTGGCCTGCCCGCCGGCGAACGTGTAATACGCGCCATTACGCTTGCGGCTCCCCACCACGGAACCGCATTGGTAAATAGCACCACCTTACGCTTGCACGGCCAATCTGAGCTTTCCTGGGAGATAGTCTTGAACACCATGGACTTCGGGTGGGCGGTGAACTGTCCGGCTTGTGTAACAAACATTACCCTTCCTAATCGTGGGGATCTTCGCTGTGACGCCTACTGCGCCAACGACATTTTCTCGAGTACGCCTACGCTCTATTCGGGCGACGACGTTAACGAATGGCTGATTAATTTAGCATCGACGTATGACGGTAAGGTGAATGCCTATTATGGGAGCCTCGGCAGCTACGGTGAGGTCCCGACGTATGGCGCCGACGATGCGACGGCAATCGACATTGAGATGATTACCCTGGCATTAGCCCTGGGTGAGGAATCACTGCAGCCTTCCAGTACGGCTGGCCTGACCCCCGCCGGGCTGGCGGACTTCCACGACCTTCTGCAATTGATGTCGATCATTCAGGAGAGAATTGATTTGGACAATTGGTCTGGTACCCTCACCAGCGTGTTGAACGACGGAGCGGTCCCAGAGATCAGCGCCTCCTTTGATGGTGCGACGGTCGCGAAGAGAGTAAGCTGCGTGACGAGCGACCATGCGGACATGTTGGAGGGCACTGGCGGACTTTGCACCGACCAAACCACGGGCTTGACGGGCACGCTCTTCCCGGTGCTCGACGCGGACCTCGAATCTCTCGTGCCAACTGGCACGGGGCCGCTGGCGAACCTTAGTCCAACGAGTCTGAGCTTTGCAGGTCAAGGCCTTGAGACCACCAGCGCTGCCGCAACCGTGACGCTGAGCGATCCGCGGAGCGTTGCGCTGAGTATCACCAGCATCGCGATCGCGGGGACGAACGCCGGGGACTATGCCCAGACCAACACCTGCGGCGGTTCGGTGGCGGCGGAAGGGAACTGCGCGATCAACGTCACCTTCACGCCCTTGGCCCTCGGGACACGTACGGCGAGCCTGACGATCACGGACGATGCGGCGAACAGCCCGCAGACGGTGAGTTTGAGCGGAACCGGGACGGCGCCCCTGGTGAGCTTCTCCGCTTCGAGTTTAAGTTTCGGCAATCAGCCCACGAGCACGACGAGCCCAGCCCAGGTGGAGACCGTCACCAACACTGGCACCGGTAACCTCACCATCTCGACGGTCACATTCGGCGGTACGAACGCCAGCGACTTTGCCAAGAGCGCCGAC
>JBAVYG010000704.1:0-3871 GCA_049698675.1 Terriglobia bacterium | reverse complement strand
GCCTGAACCACCAACCGAAAGTGGCCCTACCATCTGACAGTCAATCCGGTCGCCCTCCCTACATTGCTTCTTCGCGGCAAGGCGCCACAGGTCCCAACGCGGCCAGTTCACTTACGCCGGAGGGAGCGGCGGCGCTGCGATAAGCGGTACCTTCGTGGCGTGGAACGTTCCTGTAACGTTTGGGTTGCTGCTCAAAACGTTCCCGACAATTTCGTCAGCGACTAGGTCGACAATGGTGCCATAAGCGTACACTGTTACGGAGCCGCCGAACTGCCCGGCAATCTGTAGGGTGACAGAGCAATCTGGACTGACGGTGTAGGTTGCAGTAGCACTGCCGGTAGGGATGTAATAGGGGTTGTCGGGAAGCCCACTCCCGTTAGCGACGATGTACAAGGTGCTGCCGGTGAAGGTTCCCCTTCCATTAAAGGTAACTAACCCGGAGACGTCCCCGGGCACACTTGTGTCGTCATGGAGGTAGAATCCCGATGCCACTAATCCATAGGTGCCCAACAGAGTTCTGTTCGTGCAGGCGATGGTGGTGGTGGCGGCCTTCGCCTTCGGTACTGGCCGCAGTACGAGCACAGAGAAGACGGCCACGAAAACAACGAGCAAGGCCAATAGTACGAAAATGGTTCGTTTCATCAATATCCTCCTAGGGTACGTTTTGGCGGCGCCTCAAATCACCGCCTTGCAATACCCTTGTTTTAATTTGTTTCTCACCCATTCGGGGCAGGCAACTAGGCACATTCGGATTGGAGCAAACCTCATGTGCGTGTCACCCGTGCCAGTACCAACTGTGCAGGTGGAGTGCCGCAATCGACAAATTCCACGTGGTTTCTCCATCATGTTGATTCGCAAGAAGAAGGCGATGGGACGCAAACGAAAAGGTGCCTTTGCAAGGAGTGATTGTGGAATCCACTCCGTAGAACCTAGGCCCTAGATGCGCGGCATGTAGTCCCCAACCTGTTCTCTCCGCCCGCCGGGACGGGCACAGCTTGTGGCTTTTGATCTTCCTCCCCTATGAAGCAGGGAGCTATGAAGCAGGGAGCTTGCGGCGGACCCGCATCCTGAGTTACCATATAGGTTCACCCCGACCGCAAGAAAGGCTCGGGGTCAGGGCGCAATACCACAAAGGAGAAAAAGCATGGTCCTACCGGATCTTAATGCACGTCTGCTTCTAGGTTTTCTGTTAGCTTCTGTATCTTTCGCTGCCCCTTCGTTTGCGGGTGCAAGCGTCTACAATTTCACCCTTCCTTCCATCGATGGTGAACCCACTTCGCTTTCGAGTTACAAGGGCAAGGTTATTCTGCTGGTGAATGTCGCCAGCCGATGCGGTTTCACGCCGCAATATTCTGCCCTGGAATCGCTCTATGAAAAATACAAGGACCAGGGCTTTGTGATCCTGGGTTTTCCCGCCAACAATTTCGGTGGGCAGGAGCCAGGCACAAATGCGGAAATCAAGAGCTTCTGCACGCTCAGGTACAACGTCACTTTTCCCATGTTTGCCAAGGTCTCGGTGAAAGGCGCCGATACCACTCCCCTCTATCAATATCTCACCCAGCAGGCGAATCCCACCGTGGCCGGCGACATTAAGTGGAACTTCACCAAGTTTCTGGTTGATCGGCACGGAAAAGTTGTAGCACGGTTCGAATCGCCGCTGAAGCCGGACTCTCCCGAGGTTGTGGAAGCCATCGAAAAGCTGTTAAAGCAGTGATGAGTGACCCGCCGTGGCGGGACGAGTGACGAGCGGAAGCAGGAACTCAACTCAGCACTGCGGGGCGTTCCCGTTCCGCGAAAAAACGCGGCTGCTGACGTTGTCTTTGAGGAGGGTCCAAAACGAGGCGTCGAGGTAGGAGCGAATGGAAACGTAACAGCCCCCGCACTGGTTAGTGGGGACAAATTCTTTCAGCATCTCCTTCTGTGAGTCATATTCGTTCGCAAACATCGAGCACGGACGCAAGCCGCCCTCGGGCGTCACGACCATAAACCTTCGTCCGGCGTTGCATCCCGGCACGCTCCCATCACGGAAAAAGTCATGGATGCCCGAAAGCGTCCAGGGAGAGTTGGCGATGCGGGCATGCTTGGCTTTCAGCTCCAATAATTGATCGAGAGTCTTGTGGAGCAGGGCGAGGTCGTCCATGGACTGGATGTAATGCTCCATACTGCCGGTGCGCAGAGGCGTGTAGGCGCTGTAAGAGATAGAAACTCCCCACTCCCTGGCCCGTTCGTAAATCGCAACCAGTGCCGTAAGGTTCTCGCGCGTGATGGCAGTATTGAGCGCCACGTCGTCGTGGCCGTAACGGGCAAGCGCGGGAACCAGCTTCTCGAGGTGAGCATAAAGCCCGGGTGAGCGGCGGAAGTCGTCGTGCCTGGAATCGGGAAAGTCCAGCGAAATTGAAACCTGGTTAATGCCCAGGGCCCGCAAAGCCAGATACTTTTCTTCCGTTAACAGTCGCCCATTAGTCACCAGAATGGTGTAAGGCAGGCCGCTTGGCTCCTTCACGGCTCGCACGATCTCCTCGAGATCCTTCCGCAGTAGGGGTTCGCCACCCGAGAGCTGCACGGCCATGGGCTTCAGGGCGCCGCGCAGTTGCGCGTAATCCTCCGCCCGAAGCAGCCCCGCCGGGTCGGGTTTCATCCCGCCCTTGTCGCAATGCTTGCAATTGGCTGTGCAGGAATGCGTCAGCTCAAAAGAAACCACCAAGGGCCGATTAATGCAGAAGCTCCACGTACCTCGGGCAATCATTCGAGCCGCTTGTACAACAGGTATCGCTTTCAATGGCCACCCTTTCGGCACCCCGCCAACTTGCGAGGGGGAATCGTTAGCATACCCCCGCAAGCCTCCAGGAGCAAGTCCACAATTGCTGGCAACTCCAATGCTCTGCATGGCTTCCATGTGCATTAGCAGACGATGAGCCGCCGAAACCCGCAGTTCAGTCTTGATTCTCTACCATTCACGTTTTGCCCATTGTCACCGAATAAAAGATGAATTAGGCTTGACAGGCATTTTGTCGCTTAGGGGCTTTGCCGGATACGTTATTCACAATTGGCTATTCAGAATTGCTTTTTCCGATCTTCCACTCGATCTGCGCCAGGATTCCGCCCAGGATTCTGGCGTCGTGGTTGGTGAGTTCAAGGTCGAGTATGACGCGCCGCAGCTTGAGGAGTGTAGCGCGTCGACTCTTGGGCTTCAGATACCCCACTTGGTCCAAAACGCGCGCGGCACGGTCAAACAGGCGGTCGAGTGACTGGGCGCCGGCCGGGTCCGATAGGTGGACGGTCAGCCGCAGCGGACGGGTTGGCACAAGGCCGGCGCGCGCCAATTCGTAAGCGCAAACCGCCACTGCCTGCCCCAGATTCATGGAGGGGCAATCAAACACGGTGGGAATACGAACCAGGGTGTGGCAATAACTCAAGTGCTCGTTTGAAAGGCCCGTCTTTTCGGAACCGAACAGCACTGCCACACGGCCCGCTGCTTTGCGTTGCCGGAGCCAGGCGGGGAAGTCAGGAAGCGGGATGAGGTTTCGCTCCAGGTTGCGCCGAGAGCCTGCCGTGGTGCCCACCACCATGGACGCATCTCCAATGGCTTCCACCAGACTCTCCACCGCACGCGCTGAGGTGACAATCTCCTCGGCTCCAAGCGCCGAGCGCGTTTCCTGCCATACGGGGCTGTAGGGCGCTACGACCACCATCTCGCGAAAACCGAAATTGGCCATGGCACGCGCCGCGGCACCGATGTTCAGCGGATTCCGCGGCCTCACCAGCACAAACCGCCAATCCAGGTTGAGTGATTTCATAGTGTGGGATTGTACCAGGACTGCAGGGGTGTAGCGCGGGCGTCTCGCCCGCTGTCGCCGGAGCGTCCCGCTCC
>JBAVYG010000703.1:0-1702 GCA_049698675.1 Terriglobia bacterium | reverse complement strand
GAGAGCCTCTTCGTCCAACCGAACCCGCCTTGGCGGCACAACAGGTGGAGCCGCTTCCTCCGCTGCGCCCGTCGCCTGAACTCGTCAAGCCGGCCGCCGATGGAACCCTGGCGTCCGGCGTAGCTGCCGAGACTGCGGGGCCGACGCTGATGGGTGAGCTGGCTCCTGCTCCCCCTGCACCCGAACCGCCTCCATTCGTCGAAGGACACCAGCCGAAACCCATGGCAGCAACCAACTTGGATAGTTTTTCCCTCGTCGAAGCCGCGGAGGGCAAGGTTTATATCGCCCCGCCTGAGGCGGAGGCGGCGCCGTCGCCCGAAGCTGGGGTTGTACAGCCGGGCGAGGCTCCGGAGCCCCCGCCTTCCGTAATCAACCCGGAGTGGGTTTACGTGATTGTTCACAAGGTCGTTATGAAGATGGCTCCCCCCGTGCTACCCCCGGAACTTGTTGGGGAACTCATCCGCGTACTCACCGAAGAGATCACCGCAGAACTTAATTCGGAATCGTCTCAAGCTTAATTGCAACTCGATCATTTCAGGCGAAGGTAACCTGCGCCGGCGGCGCGACGTTGCAGTGATGCTTTGCTGTGATGATGACAGCCATGGCGCACCTCAGGCCCCCTGTCATGCTGACCTCGCCATTCTTATTGGCGGGCGGGGCATCCGCGGAGTTCGCAATAGCAAGCCCAGGCGGATCGCGGCACGTAAGCCGGCGTACATCTCTAAGCACATGACGGAGAGGACGGTTCAGAGTTGACAGAACCTCTACGGGTGAAACGAATAGGTTTGGAACTGGCACTACAGGCCATAAGTGCGACGCAGCAGCCGCGTCACGCGCGCGTGGAACTCCGGAATGGAGACCGGCTTCCCCATGTAATCGTCGGTACCCACCAGAAAGCCCTGAGAACGACTCTGCTCATCGGTGTTTGCGCTCAGCATCATTATGGGGATAAAGGCGGTCTGGATATTCGCGCGCAGCTTGCGGCAAACCTCGAGGCCGTTCATTCCCGGCATGTTCAGGTCGAGAATCACCAAGTCGGGTTTCAGATTCTCTGCCGCCTCAAGACCCTCCGGGCCATTAGCGGCCTGAATCATTTCCGGATGGAAAGGCAGTGGTTTCAGACCTCCAACCACGAGGGTGCGCACCACGATATCGTCGTCCACCACCAGGATGCGCGGACGCTTGGCTGACCCTTCCGTAGGGGCAGGGAGAAGAGCCGTCGTTGCAGGTTTCGGACGTGGGCGAGCGGCTGGAATCTCGGCGCCTCCTGCCTCGGCCTCTAGATAAGGGCTTTCGGCTAGGGTGGCAGCGACGTTTCCCGACTGAGCGCTGCAGTAGGGACAGATCTTCCATTCCAGCTTCAGTTCCTGCCGACAGGATTCACAGATGGCTTTGAGCGGAAAGAGGCAGTAAGGACAAGAGGCAAATTCGAGGTTGATGAGGCTCCTGCAATTCGGGCAGCGTAAAGTCTCCTCCTCCTGAAGTTGGATGACGCGCAGGACTTCCTCGACCGTGGTCACTCCCTGCCGAACTTTATCCAGAGCGTCGTCGTACAGGAAGACCGTTCCGCTGGCCGCCGCAGCTTTACTCAGCTCTGTTTCTGAGGCGCGCTGTCCAATTTTTGTTTTCAGATCGGGGGTCATACGCAGCAGTTCGAACACGCCAACCCTTCCCGCATAGCCCGTCATTCCACAACGGGGGA
>JBAVYG010000702.1:0-1584 GCA_049698675.1 Terriglobia bacterium | reverse complement strand
TCGATATCGCGCAGGCTTTCGCGGTAGGTCAGTTGAGCAAAGGCCATGCACAGGAATTGTTCCCAACAGGAAAAGCGACTGACCTTGTAGTTGCCTTGGTAGCGATCCACACAACGAGCGAATTCGTGAGCGGGGATAAAATCCATCAATTGCGCGAACACAGTTTTACCAGCATTCATGGTCCAGACCCTCCCAAAGTGTCGGGAAAGAATGGCCATGAGTGCGAGCCAAATTCAAATCGAAAACGCTTCGTTTGACGGACATGTACATAATCTAAAGCAAGTTACAAGGAAATTCAAACTCAATGACCGGACAGTTCTGACGAGTGACTAGTAACAAACCAGCAGTAAATCGCGATGGCAAGTTTGCTCGTCACTTGTCACTCATCACTGCTTTTGTAGGAGGTTGGATTGGCAAGATATCGGGATGCAGTTTGTCGGCTCTGTCGGCGTGAGGGGACAAAGCTCTTTCTGAAAGGGCGCCGGTGCCTCACGGACAAGTGCGCCATTGAAAAGCGTAACTTTGCCCCGGGCCAGCATGGTCATAGTAAGGCGCGCCGCCCAAAAATCGTCGGCTATGGACTCCAGCTTCGCGAGAAGCAGAAGGTTCGCCGGCTTTACGGCGTTCTGGAAGATCAATTCAGGACCTATTTTGAAAAGGCGGTGCGGATGCGGGGCGTCACGGGCGAGAACTTGTTGCTCATGCTCGAGCGGCGTTTAGACAACGTCATCTACCGCCTGGGCCTTGCCACCTCACGCGCCCAGGCCCGGCAACTGGTTGGGCATGGTCACATTGAAGTTGCGGGACACAAAGTGAACATTCCGGCGTTTTCGGTTTCCCCCGGACAGGAAATCGCCGTCCGTGAAAAGAGCCGGCAACTGCCTGCTGTCCAACAAGCCCTCGACTTGACGGGGAACAAGGCAGTTCCGCCCTGGTTGGAGATAAACAGGGAAACGCTGAAGGCGCGGGTCATCTCTTGGCCTAAGCGCGAGGATGTGAATTTCCCCATCCAGGAACAGATGATTGTGGAACTCTACTCGAAGTGAGTTGGGCAGTAAGGATCAGGAGAGCCCGGTAGAGTCGGGCCTCAGGGAGGTATGAACGCAATGCTTTGGAAAGGCTTTCAGAAACCCAAGCGCTTGGTTTGTGACATGGATACGCTGACCGACAAGTATGGTCAGTTCTCGGCCCAACCTTTTGAACGTGGGTTTGGGACCACCATCGGAAATGCGCTGCGCCGGGTGTTGCTTTCTTCGATCGAGGGAGCTGCCATCACGGCCGTGAAGATCGAGGGCGTCATGCACGAGTTCTCTTCCATGCCGGGGGTGACGGAGGACGCCACTGACATCATCCTGAACCTCAAGCAGATTCCTCTGAAGATGCACGTGGAGGGCCCCAAGACCTTGCACCTAATTGTGGACAAGCAAGGTGAAGTAACCTCCCGGACGATCCAGGAAGATGCGGATGTGGACATTCTCGATAAGGACGTTCATATCGCTACCGTCAGTGAAAGTGGAAGCCTGCATATCGAGATGCGCGTCAAGATCGACCGGGGTTATGTCTCGGCAGAGAAGAATTTTGATG
>JBAVYG010000701.1:0-8959 GCA_049698675.1 Terriglobia bacterium | reverse complement strand
GTTATTGGGAGTGCTCGAGCCCGCGGAAGGCGAGCGGATTGCACGCTTGGTGCGGCAGGTCAGCCCCTTGCCCACCCTCCGTGGCCTTCGCGCGCAGCGAATCTTAGAGCTTTTGCCGCAGGATAAGAAGGCGGTCCGAGGCCGAATTCACTGGGTTATTCCGGAACGGATCGGCAAAGTCCGGATTTCAGATCAAGTCCCTATGAACCTCGTCAAAGCCGCTTTCCGGGACGTGCAGCGGGGCGGCTGGCATGAGTGATGCTGCAAACGCTCCTCTCGGGGAAAGCGCACCGGGTTCTCCGGATGCCGCTGACCCCACCCCCCGCGTGGTCCGGAAGATGTTTTCGGCGGTCGCGCCGCGTTATGATTTCCTGAACCATTTCCTTTCTGCGGGTCGGGACATCGCCTGGCGGAAGGCCACTGCGAAGGCTTTGCGCCGCGTCCTGGAGCGTCCGGATTCCAAGGTGGTGGACCTTTGTTGCGGCACGGGTGACCTTGCCTTCGAGTTGGAACGGTATGCGGCCGGCAGAGTGTTCGGGACGGATTTCTGCCACCCCATGCTCCTGCTCGCCAAGACGAAGGCCCGCCGTCACTCAACGCTGTTTCTCGAGGCGGATATTCTGGCTTTGCCATTTCCTGACAAATTCCTGGATGTTGCAGCCATGGCTTTCGGTTTTCGGAACCTGGCCAGCTACGGGAGTGGCCTCAGGGAGATACGGCGGGTTCTCAAGCCCCAGGGTATCCTTGCCATTCTCGAGTTTTCAGAAGTTCATTGGCCGGTTTTTGGACCCTTCTTTCGGTTCTATTTCCGCCATATGCTACCGAAGATCGGGACCTGGATCTCCGGCGTTCGGGGGCCATACCAGTACCTTCACGATTCGGTGTCAAAGTTCCCCAACCAGCAGGCGTTATCAGAATTACTGTGCGCGGAGGGTTTTCAAAGCGTCCGTTACGCTAATTTTACGGGCGGGGTTGCGGCACTCCATCTGGCGGAAAAGGCTTGACCGGCCGCTGACGTGTTGTTGGCTGCGAGGGAGTCAGGAGTCAGAAGACTGACACAGGCACAACGCGGTGCGCGGTGGGGCGAAAGAGGGAAGCAGTGCGAGATTTGAAAATGGCTATGGACCGCCAGCCCGCTTTTCAATGAATCAATGAACCAATGGTTCAATGAATAAATTCCTGACGGCTGATAGCTGATAGCTGACCCGCCGCGGCGGGATGGCTGACAACGGGAGAGGTCACTCGGAGGTCCCTGTCACTGTCTCTGCTTCACTCCATTCGTCCGGCGCGCCGCTTGCCTTGAATTCGTTCTCCAGGTTCTCAAGAGTTTTCCGGGCCTCCTCAGTCGCTGCTCGCGTCCCTGACACCTCATCCTCCTTGGCCTTAATCTTGGCGGCAATTTCAGCCTTTACACTGGGATTCAGCTCGCGTACATCCTGAATCTGGAGGAGGTTTAATTCGTCTTCTGCGAGCTGTTGCCGTTCTTCGGCGTCGGCTAGTCGGGCGCGCGCAGATTTGAACCTGCTTTGCCAGTATTCCTTGGTTCCTTGCTTGCTTTCCGCCTTCTCCGGTTCACTAGCGGCTTGGGCCGTTTCGGGCGCCTTGCTGGTTTCCGTGGCCGCGCGACTGGAATCGCGTTCTGCCTGTGCTTTCTCAGATGAGCTTATGGCAGGAGTGCTCGACATGCCCGAGGCCGCCGCGCGGGTTTCATCCGGCGGGCGGGCAGGCAGATTATCGTTTGTGTAAACCGTGGTGGTTTTCAGCCCAGCTTTTTTAAGCTGCTGCTGGCGTAGTTGCCGGGCAAGATCTCCCAACGACTGCTGTGGCGCCGCAAGCAAGGGCAGGGAAGTGATGGCAACCACGAAGGAAAATGCACAAATTCTTGTTATCATATGTTCCCCCCTGGCGTGGTGAGCTGCCATTTCACTTCACTGTCGCGCGCGGCGTCACGCTTGAGTCGCGCACCCCAGAACTGCCCTAACGAAGCCACCCCGCGTCACCGCCTTCGCGCCGCAGTTGTTCCCGGAGGTCATCGATAGCCTCCTGATCTGCCGCGACCTCCGCTCTCTTCTTGTCGATCTGATCTTGCAGTTTGTGAATATCCGACATAGCGGTGGGACCGCTTTCCTGGAGCAGGCCCTTGTTAGGATCGGGGTAGTATTGCATCTGGTTTTGGCCCAGTTTTTGTTCGAGCACGCTGAGTTCCCGCTGGTCGATTTGCAACCGATCTTGTAGTTTGCTCATGCGCTCGCGGTAATACTTTTCCCCGTGCGTTTGCTCCCCCGTCTCGGCCGGGGGCGCTGTCGCGGATTCCTTCTCTGCTTCATTCCTGCTTGTCTTCTTGGCAGGCTTCTCCTCTGACTTTGCCTCCTTGGCAGTTGTGGACGACGACTTGGCCGGCGAGGCCGCCGCGTGCTCACCCGATGGCGACTGGGTAGCGAGGTCGTCGTTGGTGAAGACCTTGGATTTTTCTCCAGTTTTTGGGCGCTGTGCTTTGAGTTGGCGTGCAAGATCGCCAAGCGGCACTGAACTCGTCGAATTCTGTGCCGGGGCTATCCCAGTCCCCAGACCCAAAACCAGGGCCATGGTCAAAACTCTTGTAATTGGACACTTCATGGTTCCGTCCCCCCTTGCGGGTGACAAATCCCCTTCTATTAATTTACCATTTTGGAAACACGAAATCAATCGCCGTGGTGGTGTCCCAATTCGAATGTGGGGCCGCCTCTCCCCCGCCATGAGGGGACGGCCCAGACCGGTCCCGCAAGGCGGGCCCCGCCCCTACGTCCCATATTAGGGCACTACCATTCCCGTAAGAGCCCTACCGTGGTGTGCGCCACGAAAGTGAGGATTTGGTCCGGCTGTTTCATTACGGCGAAATCAGTTATCATAGCGGGTTCGCGAAACTGGCAACGCGTTTGTGCTGCGTATCGACCCGCGTTGCCGGAAACGGAGCCGGGGACTGAACAAGAGTAGCGCGACAATCGGTCTACGGCAGGAGGATGCATCCGATGTCAGACCCAACCAAAGAAGATCTGATGGCCCGTATTTCCCAGCTTGAGAAGCAACTGGGATCAAAACAAAGTGGGAATCTGGAGTTCAAGGTCGGCGAGAAAGGGGGCGTGAGCGTCTACGGATTGGGGCGCTTTCCGGTGACGCTCTACTATGAGCAGTGGAACAAGCTGCTCGATGCCTCAGAGGACCTGCGGGCTTTCTTGGAAGCGAACAAGAGCCGCCTGAAGCTCCGGTCCCAAGCTTAGGAGTTGAAAGAGCCCGCCGTAGGCGCCAACTTCATCGCGCGGCGCGAAGAAAAGCAGATCCTTCTCTCGCAAGACGGGATCAGGATAACATGTCCCGCCGCAGCGGACTCAGGATGACACGTCATTCCGCGCGCAACGCAGCGTAGCGAAGAATCTGCTTTTGGTTGCGCCTATGCCGCGCCGTGATTCCTATTTCGCCGTTACGGTGTCGGATTGTCTCTTGGCATCCTGCTGAGCCTCCCCGACGCCATCATCACCAAGGCTATGGCCCCAATTCTCGCATCAGGCGCGGCCGGTGGCCTAATTGTCGGGTGGATAGCTGGCAGATTTGGCCGTTGAATCCAATTTTAGTTAACATAACATACCTTATCAGACGTAGGACTCCTGCTTCGAACTGCCCCAGAACCCGATTCGCAAGCCGGCCTACCGCTCTTCCCCGGAGGTCCCGGTGCATCTGTGAACGAGATTCCCCTGTCCCGCCGTTCGGGCGCGCGCGGTCGAGAAGGCCCCTGCGAACATAGTAGCTTGGCGCGCCGACGTCGATGTCGGAGAGCAGAAAGGGCTGGCATTTGTCTGCGTTTTGTTGTGCCCGAAGATTTCAGGGCGATCACAACGCAACTCGACTCAATGCGGCGTCGCGGCACTCTGAGGATGGCAAATCCATTCGCGATCTTTAGGCCAGCCGATGGCGCCCCCTTGAAAGGATTCAAGGGGCTTAACAACCTGGCCCAAGTAAAATCCTTGTTTCGAGATTCATGGCTAGATAACTCAATCCGATTCTTAGAGATAGCCAATTGTTTTTAGATGTCACTTGAGGTTCTAACCAACTCGCTCAGGTCGAAACCTGCGGGCTGCGTCGGACACTTTGCAGCAGGGATCCGATTTAGCCCCGAAATCGGGAGTCGGAGCTGCGGGGACACGTGGACAGCCTTGTCACGCTGAGTCCGCCGTTCTTTGGCGGGCGAAGGGTCTGCTTTGCTTCGAACAACAGCAGATTCTTCATCCGCCAAAGAACGGCGGATTCAGAATGACAGAGGGCGGCTCTTGTATGCTCTTAGTTTCGTCGCATTGATGGAAGACCGCACCGCGGGCATAGGATTCTAAGCAAAACGGTGTGACGGATTGCGGGGAACCGTGCAACTTCAACGAGGAAACAGACGCTCTCCCTTCGGCCTTGGGCGCTTCTCTCTCCGACGTGGGCGGCGTGCGGCTCACTCGATTCTGCGGCCCAGGAATCGAAAAATCCAAACTGGGCTCTACCGGGGTCTTCTCTGCCCTGGTCGCCTCAGCGCGGCGCATGTATACTGAATGGTTCTGCGAACGTTGCAATGGACCTGATACTCTCACATGCCTCTTGATGTTCAGCATTACCGCTCACAGTTTCCAGTCACTGAGTCCTCTATTTACATGAATCACGCGGCGGTGGCGCCGATCTCGCAACGAGTCCGCGACGCCATGGTCGGCCTGCTTGACGATGTCCAGCATTTCGGCTCCGAACACTGGCAACGTTGGGTGGAAATGTACGGGGGGGTGCGGCGATCCCTGGCGCAGTTGATCAATGCAGAACCGGATGAAATTGCCTTCGCCAAGAACACTTCGGAGGGTATCGCGTCTTTCGCGAACGGCCTGGATTGGCAGCCGGGAGATGAAGTTGTTTCCATTGAAGGCGAGTTTCCGGCCAATTTTTATCCCTGGAAGGCGTTGGAGAAGCGAGGAGTGGTTCTGCGGTTAGTGCCGGCAGAAGAAGGCCGGGTGAGTCAGGAGTCGATCCTAAGGGCACTGACGCCGCGCACGCGCGTGGTGACGGTAAGCTTCGTGCAATACCTCAGCGGGTTTCGTCTGGACCTCGAAAAGTTGGGTCAGGCTTGCGCTGCGCATGGCTGTCTGCTCTTTGTGGATGCCATCCAGGGACTGGGGGCGTTTCCGGTGGACGTAAGGAGAGCCAACATTGCGGGCCTTGCCGCAGACAGCCACAAGTGGATGCTGGGACCGGAGGGTTCGGCGTTACTCTACGTGAATCGCCAGGTGATGGAAAAGATCACACCCCCGGAAATCGGATGGATGACAGTTCGCCATTGGAGCGATTTCTCCCGGCGAGACCTTTCCTGGCGGGACGACGCCCGCCGATATGAATGCGGCACGCTCAATACAGT
The DNA here is from genome assembly GCA_049698675.1 of Terriglobia bacterium. Classification (GTDB taxonomy): domain Bacteria; phylum Acidobacteriota; class Terriglobia; order UBA7540; family UBA7540; genus CAVROP01. Next base: position 3,549 of record JBAVYG010000701.1, on the reverse strand, counting down.
CGGGGTCTACGGACTGGGCGCGGCGGTGAATCTCCTTCTCGAGGTTGGAATTCCGAGCATTGCCGAGCGCGTCCTGGATTTGACTGATCGGTTACGCGGCGGACTGCTTGCACAAGGCCACTCTGTGTTCGGTCCTCGCGCCCGCGAAGAAGCCTCGGGGATCGTCTCTTTTGTGCCGCGTCAAGCTGGGGCGGAGCGTCTCCTGGAGTGGTTTCTCGCCCACCGTGTGCAGGTAGCTACGCGATGCGGGATGGTTCGAATCGCCCCTCATTTTTATAACACCGAGGAGGAGATTGACCGGGTGTTGGAGCTGACTTCCTGAATGAGGACCCCATCATTCTGCGCGCAGAGGTTGCTATGGCCCGAGGCCTATTGACTCCGGGGCTGGGGGAGGTTAGATTAACGCCCGCAGCTTTCAATGGCGATCGCAAGCGCAACGGAAACAGGCTTTGAAATGTCTTCAACCGAGGAGTGCTGACCCGTGGCTGTGGCGAGCATCCAGTCGGGGCAAGTCTGGCGTCTGAATGAGACCGGCGACTACTGGCTGGTCACCAAGTTATACTCAGAAGTCTTCGCCTCTTACGCCGTTCTGAGAAAGGTGGATGGATCAGAGGGGGACGTTCGCCGCGTAAAAGTCGAGAAATCGGCCGAGGGAGTTGCGCTTCCCGGTTTCGTTTTTACTCCGGAGTCGGAATCTTCCTAGCGAATTCACGATTTGGTCTGCCTCCGGGATTTCTGCCGCTTACCGGCTAGCGTTGAATCTTGCATTCCCGCCGCGCGTGGGCACGATCAATTCATGGTTACAACCTTCTTTGAGTTTCTGGCTGGTTTCATCATCTCTGTGATCTCGCACTCGGGCTACCTGGGCATAGTGCTGCTGATGGGGATTGAATCAGCGTGCATCCCCTTGCCTTCAGAAGTCATCATGCCATTTTCGGGATACCTCGTCTCCGTGGGTCGATTCAAACTGCTGTGGGTAGCGATTGCCGGTGCTTTTGGCTGCAACGTCGGCTCGCTGGTAGCCTATTACGTGGGTTCGCTGGGAGGCCGGCCGCTGGTTGAAAAATATGGCCGCTACGTTCTGGTGACACACCATGACCTGGAATTGGCGGACCGCTTCTTTCGGCGCTACGGCGATTGGGCAGTTTTCCTGGCACGTCTGCTGCCCGTGGTCCGGACCTTCATTGCCTTTCCAGCAGGAGTAGCCCGCATGGATTTTCTGCGCTTTAATCTTTTTACCTTCCTGGGTTCACTTCCCTGGTGTCTGGCGCTTGCCTACGCTGGCGTGAAGCTCGGCGAGCGTTGGGAAACCCTGCGGCATTACTTCCACCGCTTCGACACCATCCTGGCAGTTCTCATTGTTCTCGCCGCCGCCTGGTTCGTTCGCGACCGGTGGAAAAACCGCGTTCGCACATCTTAGATTGCCGATTAATACAAAATTACTGGTCTCAACTCTTCGCTGTCAATTCGACGGTAGTGGGTCAATGTGATGCTGTAGCGGCGAGTTTATCTCGCCAAATGGCGGCGTATAGCCCCCTCTACATCAAATTGACCCACTACCAACTCGACGGCATATTTTTGCTCTAGATTGACCGCACGGGCATGTTGACGAGATCGTCCACGGCCGCAATCTCTCGGGTCACGAACGGCTCGCCGTACCGGGCCCCGATCATGTCCCCGAAATGGCGAGCCTGGGCCGCCAGGCGCTCGCGGCAGTCGGCGCGGGAGGGAAACAAGTTCCGCCAATCCTGGCGAGGCGAGAATTGCGAGGCGTAGCAAAGGACGGCCTTGAGCTTTTTTTCGAATTGGTCCGTGATGTCAACCACGAAGGTGGGGAGCAACGTGGGCACATACAGTGAGGCGTAAATGATCTTGTGCGGGCGATGCGGAGCGCCTTCGAGCGGCAACTTGGCGAGACCGGCAAGGAAGCAGGCTTCGTAGCCGATTTGCCCGGCAATGTAATGATCGGGATGGCGGCCTTCCCAGTAGGGCAAGATCACTGTGCGCGGCTGGAGGGCGCGGATGCGCTGCGCAATCTTCAGCTTATAATCGCGCCGGTCCTCGACTCCCGCATCGGGCAGGCCTAGGTTTTCCCTGTGAACTATGCCCATCACCATCGAGGCGCGATCGGATTCTTTCCTGCGCAGCGCAGCGCTCCCGCGCGTTCCGGATTCGCCGACCGTCAGGTCAACGATCCCCACCTTGTAGCCGGCTTGGACCATCTTGATGACCGCGCCTCCACAGGTTAGTTCAACATCGTCCGGATGCGCGGCGATGGCGAGAATGTCAAGCCTCATGGGTTTGGGGTCTCGAGCGGTTGAGGGAGGAGTTTTCATTTGTGATTCATCCTCGAGCACTCTGTAGTTTCTTCAGGAACAGCTTTTCATCGTCCATCATGGTCTAAATTGCGATTCTAGGGGATGGGTGGGGGATCGTCAAGGAATCGCAGTGCGAGGCAGGAGGTGGAAATGCACGCGTTTGCAGCCAATCCTCAGCCGCACGCCCTCTCGCCGGCAGTCCCTAAAATGCGGGCCGGCCCGATGGCAGCGCCACCCAGGGCTTCGCTACCGACTTCGGTGGTGCGCAGAGTGCGGTCGGGGTGCAAGGCAAAGCCAAAAGTGGGACCGTGCCGCTTATCCAGCGCCTCGGCGTAGCAAATTATTGAGCGGCGGGTTTCTCTTTGGGAACGCCCATTTCCGCCTGGATCATCTCCTCGAATACGGCCTCCGGTTGGATACCACTCAGGAAGCTTCCGTTGATGAAAAACCCCGGAGTCCCAGCGACCCCGGCCCTGATCCCCTCCTGGAGGTCTTCTTCAATTCTTGCCTCGTACTTGCCGCTGGAAAGGCAGGAATCAAATTGTTTCTCATCCAGCTTCAGACTGCGGGCGTGTTCGACCAAACCGTCTCGTTTGAGCTTATCGGGGTTCGCGAAGAGGAGGTCATGGTATTCCCAGAATCTTCCCTGCTCCCCTGCACAACGGGAAGCTTCAGCCGCCAACTGACCCTGTGCGTGGATCCCCCGCAGCGGAAAGTCCCGATACGCTAAGCTCACGCGGCCTTTATACTTGGTAAGTAAGTCCCTTAAGGTCGGCTGGGCTTGCCTACAAAAAGGGCATTGGAAATCAGCAAACTCAACAATGATGACCGGGGCCCAGGCGTTTCCCCGGAGGCGAGCGGGGTCATAACCGACCTCGACTTTGGGCGGTCGCAGCAGGATGGATACTCCGGCTTGCTCCCGGAGGTGTTTCAAGAATTCCTGCCGAGCCTCTTGGAGTTTTGCCTGTTTCAGCGCCTGCTGGACCTGCGCTTTGACTTCCTCGAAGGGTGGATTCGGGTTGTCCTTCTGGCTTTGATAAGCAGCCTTCAACTCAGCTTCTGTCGGTTCAGCCACTTTGGCATCCACTTCTTGCTCGAGGACTTGCCCCACAGCGATGCCCTTTTTCTTGGCCTCTGCTTCCAGCAACTTTTGATCTACAAGATTCTCGAGGGCCCCGCTTTTCAGTTCGTATTCCTGGTTGCGAAGCTGTGCTTGGACGCGAGGCAACAA
>JBAVYG010000700.1:0-3584 GCA_049698675.1 Terriglobia bacterium | reverse complement strand
CTCCAACGTGCAAGTTCGCGCCGGCGACGGCTACCGGGGGTGGCCGGAGGCGGCGCCCTTCGACGCCATCATCGTCACCGCCGCCCCCGGCCACGTCCCCCAGCCACTCGTCGACCAGTTGCGCGAGGGCGGGCGGATGGTTCTTCCTCTAGGACAGTGGGACCAGGATTTGGTCCGCCTGCGCCGAACCCGCCAGGGAATCCGGCGCGAGGTTCTCCTCCCCGTCCGCTTCGTCCCCATGACCGGCGAAGCGGAAAAGCACCCCAACTAACTCACGGTCAGCGTGAGCGTCACGCTATGGCTCAGGGCGGAAGATCCCGAACCCGCGGTGCCCGTTACCGTCAGCGTGTAGGTTCCGGCGGGTGTTCCGGGGTTGGGGGGCGACGTCGTAAGGTGGTTGCTCCCTCCACCGCCACATCCTGCTGCCAGCGCCAGAGCCAGCAACAATCCCGAGGCGAGCGGGACCATGGTGGGCCGCCATCGGCTCACCCCGGGTTGGTTCCGGCGCCCGATGGCCCATGCCATCGCCGCAAGAACCAAGGCGAGCATCAACAGACCTCTTAGGCCCGGCGATAGCGGGGGGAGCGGAGGAAGATGTGGCGAACGCGGCGCGCTCGCGGAAGCTGCGGTGGTGGTGACGGTCACGGTGACCGGCGTCCCAGAACTGCTCGGCGTCACCGAGGTTGGCGAGACCTGGCAGGTTGTCGCAGTGGGCGCACCGCTACAGGACAGGCTCACGGCTTGGCTAAAGCCCCCGATGCTGGTGGCGCTCAAGGTATACGAGGCGGTCCCCCCCGGCGAGACTGTTTGTGACGAGGAAGAACTGGTGGACACGGCAAGCGCAAAGTTCTGACCCGTTCCGGTTCCCGTCAAGCTCACCGTTTGGGGGCTCGTCAAGGCGTTGTCTGTGATGGTTAGAGCGGCAGTGAGCGTGCCGGTTGCCATGGGAGTAAAGGTCACGCTGATGGTGCAGTTGGCGCCGACGGCAAGGTTGACGCCACAAGTGTTCGTCACTCCGAAGTCGGAAGCGTTTGTCCCGGTGGCCGTAATGCTGGAAACAGTGAGGCTGACGCTTCCGGTATTCGATAGGGTCACGGTTTGAGCAGCGCTGGTGGTCCCCACTTGCTGCCCGGTGAACGTGAGGCTGCCAGGGGAGATATTTGCGCCCGGGAAGGGCCAGAACACGTTGAGGTTTTCGCTCGCTAAGATCGCCCAAACCGTCGCGGCCAGACCAACTCTCTCGGGAATGCACTGATACGGGGTCGCCAAGCACTCATCAACTGGAAGCAAATTGCTGGGTGGTGCGTTCTCGCCGTTAACCGTGGCAGCCGCAAGTCCCATTCCATCCCCGAAGGGCGCCGAAGCTTGGGCCTGCCCAATCTGCGTAAGATAAGTCTGAGCCAGAGTTCCGCAAGTTGAAGTCGAGAGAAGCGCGGCGATGCACTGGCACGTCTCGACGAATTGTTCCGTAAATTCCCAGGCAATCCCTGCCGGCGGAGGCGGGATGATGTCCACACCCTGGAAGGTCAACCCATTCGCGGTGATCGTCTGCGGGTACACAGTCGAGACGTAATTGATGGGCTGGGTCCAATCGATGCTGTTTTTGTAGGCTCCGGAGCCTGCCATCGCCAAGGTGGTGAAGGTGTTCGAGTCCAGGAAGTCGCAAGTGTTGATTACATCATTCCCCTTAGACATGTACGGCGTCTGGCAGTTCCCGGCGGCTGGATCGGGAGGAGAACCAACAAGCACGGTGCCCGTAAAGAAGTGCCCGGTGGCAGAGTCGAACATCTGCACGCCGAAGTCGCCGGCGACTTTGGCGTTTGTGGTCCATTGGGCTGCCTGCTGGACATTACCGAGCTCGTTCTCGATCGCGGCCAATGCGGTGAATGCAGCAAAAATGTCAGCATTATTCTCAATGGATTTTCCCATGGTGAGTACCTTCGGGATCTGGCCTTGATCAGGATATCCCAAGTAGTAGCCCCCATAGCCGGTTCCTGTGGAATCCGTCAGATTGCCAACAATCCAGTTGGCGATTTCGAGGGCATCATTGAAGTAAGTGACGTTGCCGAACTGTCGATAAGCAGCTAACAGCGAAAGGATGGCAAAAGCGTTGTTACCCCCGGTGGCCCCATCGAGCTCCAGGCAAAAGCCCGTGGGCGAGGTGCTTCCACAAGTGAAACCCGCCAACCGGACGTTTCCGGCGAGCGCGCCGGTGGTTTGGCCGTTCAGCAAGGCAATATCTCCGCTCGAGTAGGCGTTGTGCAGTCCCGCAAATCCGCCTGGTGCGACAGGAAGAAGGTCGCCCTGGTTGTCGTTGTGGAGAGCGTAATCCAGCGCATTGGCGATTGTCTGCGCATCGACCAAATCCTGCGAGGTCCCGCGCGCCAAAAAGGCAAACTCCGACAGAGCAGCTTCGTAAATGGCGGCGATATTCCGATTGGCTTGATCCGGGGGAAACGGTGTCTGAGTTGCTGGCACTGCCCCGAAGGTTTGGGTGCTGAGCGGCAGGCTGAGGGTTTCCGATCCTTGGTTGCTGCGGGTAGGGTTAGGCGTGAACTGAATATTGTCCACAAGAACGGTCGCGCCGGAGCCTGGGCTAGGATCATACGTATCTTTCGTCGTTATCGTGAAAAGGATATGCGTGTTACTTAAATTCGGCGGACAGGTTACCGTAGGGGGAGGCGGCGGCGGGACAAGAGAGCTTATGGGGATTGTCATGGTTGTCCAGGACGGGCCAATGGTTAAGAAATTGGTCACACACCCTCCCACGCCAAACTGGACCGTCGCACTGTTCGGCGAGCGCACGTCGAGGGACACGGCCGTTGCACCCGTGAGGTTGTAGCTATTGCTCGCCGGTTGCCCATCCGCCCCCCAGTTCAGAGGCTCCTCAATATTCACGCCAGCAAATTGGCCGCTTGACAGTGGTGCAAAGGTAACGCGGAAGACGGTGCCGTGGGTGAGGTCGAGGGCCGTATTGTTTGACGAGGGATAACAACCGGTAACAGTGTCCGCCGGGTTGTCGATGCAGCCGGTATCGATCGTGATGGCGCTAGTAGTCCCGAACCAGCCCGAGGGGTAACCATGATTTAACCCCGAGTCTTGGTCCTGGTACACGTAGAAGTTGGTGGCGTTGGCCACGGCACGCTGATGGAGTTCTTGGTAGGCCGAACTCACGGATGGGCCGCTCTGGGCATCCGCCTCCAGACACAGGACTACCGTGGTCAACACCGCGAGGCAAAGTGCGGCCATAGGCACAGTCCTTCGCCTCCCAGCAAAAATCTTCGCCATGGCACGAAAGGCACCCTGAAAGACCGAACGATGAGCAGCCAATCGTTGCTTCATCATGTCCCTCAATTCCGGTGGCGCGATTGAAATCAGAGCACCGTGGGGCCACCCGCCAACAAAACATGCCCTGTGCACCTGTAGGGTCGCGGGTGGCGCATACATTGCCTTTAATGTATGGAGCGCCAGGATAAGCCTGGCTGATCTTGTAGGCTGAAAGGAGCCTACCCTGTCAATTGCCCATTCAACAGGTAGCCGAGCGAGCGTGAGGCGGAGCAATCCGTGGGGCGAAGCCTCGCGAG
>JBAVYG010000699.1:0-5567 GCA_049698675.1 Terriglobia bacterium | reverse complement strand
CCGCGGGGTCGTGCGTGCCTTTCACGATTGCCCGGCCATCGGGGAAAACCGTCAATTCGTAGGCGTCCACTGAGAAGATCAGCAGGAACTCGTTCGAGCGCACGCGGCCAAACTTCTCCAGGCGAGTTTTCAACTCCGCAAGGTCCAATTGGCGTGACGTGGCTGGGTGGATCTGCACGGAATCGCGCCCGCAAAGGCCGATATGTGCCGGCCCAGTGCGGTTGAGGTAGGCAAACTCTCTGGCGCCGCAAACTCGGCACTGAGGGTCTCTGCGAGGCCGGACCACCTGGAACTGGTTCGTCCAGATGTCATAAGCCAGCATGGCCCCGTGCAGTTCCTGTTGGCGGCCCATAAGGATTTTGAGCGCCTCCGTCACCTGGATGGCCGCCGCCCAGGAAACCGCCGGGCTGATCACGCCCACCGTGTCACACGTGTCATACGTGCCCTCGGGCGGACTGGGGAAAACGCAGGCCAAGCAGGCCGTGTTGCCGGGTAGGATGGTCATGGTCGTGGCGTAGCTGGCCACCACGGCGCCGTAAATCCAGGGAAGGGCGAGTTTCACGGAGACATCGTTCAACAGGTAGCGCGCCTCGAAGTTATCCGTGGCGTCCAGGACCACCTGGAAACCGGCCACGATTTTTTCGATATTCCGGTTGTCCACGTCTTCAACCACGCCCTCGACTTGGACGTCGGAATTGATCTGTTTCAGCTTGCGCGCCGCGGCGATGGCTTTCGGCAGGCGCTCCCGGGCGTCCGCCTCGTCGTAGAGGATCTGACGCTGGAGGTTCGATTCCTCCACAAAGTCGCGGTCCACGATACGCAGCGTTCCCACGCCCGCGCGGGCGAGTGCGTTAGCCTGGGCAGTCCCAAGCGCTCCGCAACCCAGTATCACCGCCTTGCTTTCGAGGAGCTTCTCCTGCCCATCCGCACCGATGGGAGGAAATAGAATCTGCCGGGAATATTTTTCGCGGTTCATGATTCCAACTCGAGCCTTTGATATGAGGCCCTCAGGCTTTCGTCCTTGTATAAGAGTGTAATCTGAAGGCTAGCATTCTCAGGGTAGGTTTCTCAACATATTACAACTCCGCGCAGGATTGCATGTTTTCTCGCATCAAAAAAATTCTGGACGGGCGCAAGGCGTAGAGCGATGATTAAGGCCACCGGAATGTCCAGCGGCAAGGTATCCTGCCCGGGTTCGATGTCCGGGCCCGACCACCTGCCAGGTGTCTTGCAAAATGACCGAGCCATTGCCATTTGAAGAAGAACGCCGATTTATGATCGAAGTTCAACTGCGGCATCGCGGCATCCGTGATGAAAGGGTCCTGGATGCCATGTTCCAGGTACCGCGCCACGAATTTGTCCCCTCACCTCTCGTGAAGGCTGCTTACGATGATCGGCCCTTGCCGCTCGGCGAAGCGGAGACCATTTCCCAACCCTATATTGTCGCGGCCATGACGGAAGCAGTCGATGTGCAGCCAGGGGACAAGGCGCTGGAGGTGGGAACAGGGAGCGGGTATCAGGCAGCCATCCTTGCCTATCTGGGCGCAAGAGTTTACACCATTGAACGCAATGCCGTGCTCGCCCAATCGGCGCGCGAGCGGCTTGCACGCCTCGGGTACGACGGAGTGGAAGTCATCGCGGGTGACGGTAGCGAAGGCTATCCACCCGCAGCGCCTTATGCGATCATCCTCGTCACCGCCGCCGCACCGTTTGTCCCCCCCCCCTTGCTCGACCAACTGGCAGAAGGAGGCCGCTTGGTGATTCCTGTGGGAAACCTCCGGCACCAAGATCTCCTGCTCAACCTCAAACAGGCTGGACAAATCAAGACGCGCATGCTCGACCCCTGCCAGTTTGTGCCGCTCATCGGGAAAGGCGGGTGGCCTGAAAGAGAAGGGCGGTTGATGTAAATTCCTGCGAGTCGGTGCGATTTTTCTTGACTCGAATTCAGCCGGACTTTATTATCGCCTTAACGCTAGAAAGGAGGTGATCCATGTCGATAGAAAGTAACCTTAGCGAGGGTGCTGAGGCTTAAGGCGTCAAGCACGTGCCCCTATGTGGGAACCCTTCGCTAGCGAGAAAGGGTTAGTGGCAGGGCGCTGCGCGGCGCCTCTCTCCGGAACGAGCTTCGGAGAAAAGCCAAACCCAATCAGTATCCCGGGCCCCTGGTCATGCGGTCAGCGCACGGCCAGGGGCTTTTCATTCAACCAACTTTGATTGACACACATAATGCGCCGTCCGTATAATGGAAGTTTCAGGTATCACACGAGAGGTTAATCTATGTACGCGATCTTGCGAACAGGTGGGAAGCAATACAAAGTCTCGCCCGGTGATGTGATCCGGATCGAGGAAGTGGCGGCCGAGTCGGGTTCAACGATCGAATTCAACCACGTCTTTGCGGTGCGAAAAGAGAGTCTTGTCGTGGGATCGCCTTTGGTGGAAAACGCGAAAGTGAGGGGGACAATCCTGAGAAAAGCCCGCGCACCCAAAATCCGGGTATTGAAGTACAAGCGCAAGAAGCAATACCGCCGCACCATCGGCCACCGGCAAGGTTTCAGCGAAGTGCTCATCCAGGATATCGTGACGAACTGACAAGCAGCTCGGAAGAGGATTTCCATATGGCACACAAGAAAGGACAAGGAACTTCGCGCAACGGGCGCGACTCCAATGCGCAGCGGTTAGGGGTGAAGCGCTTTGACGGCCAATTTGTTACCGGCGGGTCAATTCTTGTTCGCCAGCGTGGCACGCCGTTGAAGCCTGGGGACAATGTAGGCATCGGAAAGGACGACACCCTCTTTGCTAAGGTTTCAGGCGTAGTCCGATTTGAGGATAAGGGCCATTCCGGCCGGTTCGTGAGTATTCTGGTTCCATCAACCAATTGAGTGTAGCGCCGACCCCGCAGGCGCGGGGTCGGCAAGTGCCCCGACGAGTCGGGGCGCTACGTCGAACCAGACCTCCAGAGGTCTCTTGCGGAAGCTAACGAGCACCCATTTCCCCACAAAACGGCCAAGCAGCTTTGGGATGGCGCCATCGCCTGGGGCTTGGCTATTTGTCCTGCCGACTGTGACTCAACGTGTTCATTGACGAAGCCAAGGTCCATGTTGCCGGCGGCCAGGGCGGAAATGGTTGTATGGCCTTCCGTCGCGAAAAGTTCGTGCCTCGTGGTGGACCCAGCGGGGGCGACGGTGGCCGGGGCGGCGATGTCACCCTCGAAAGCTCCGAAAACGTGAATACGCTGCTGAAGTTCCGGTACAACCGACTTTTTCGCGCGGGCCGGGGAGGGCACGGGGAAGGGTCCAACCGGCACGGTCAGGATGGCGAGGATCTCAGCGTAGTGGTGCCCGTCGGAACCGTGGTCTACGACGTCGGCACTGAGGAAAAGCTCTGGGATTTCGACACACCCGGCCAGCGCTTCCTGGTTGCAAAAGGAGGCCGGGGCGGCAGGGGAAACGCCCAATTTGCTACCTCCACGCATCAGGCCCCCCGCCGGGCAGATCCAGGCAAAACGGGTGAGGAACGGGACTTAAAGCTCGAACTCAAGCTTCTGGCGGATGTTGGATTGGTGGGCTTCCCCAACGCGGGCAAATCCACCTTGATATCCAGGCTCAGCGCCGCAAGGCCGCGAATTGCTGATTATCCCTTCACTACCCTGGAGCCGTGCCTTGGGGTGGTGGCTATGGATGAAGAACGCTCGTTCGTCATGGCAGACATTCCCGGCCTGATTGAGGGCGCCCATCTGGGACGCGGGCTGGGGACACGGTTCCTTAAGCATGTGGAGCGAACCCGCCTGCTGCTTCACCTGATCGACACCGCCGAGCAGTCCGGCCGGGACCCCGTTGAAGACTATCGAGTGATCATGGAAGAGTTGAAGAGTTTCAGCCCCGTGGTTGCCGGCAAGCCGATGTTGCTGGTAGCCTCGCGGATCGATGCCGCCGGCTCAGGTGAACGGCTGACAGCGCTACGGGAGTTTTGCCGCACGCGCAGCATGGTCCTTATTGAAATCTCCAGTGTAACTGGGGAAGGGTTGGAAGAACTAAAGCGACAAACCTGGGCGATGCTGGAGCAGATCCCGAGGCGATCGGGTGATCGGATGATGGGGTGAGTAATGGACGGAGCGGGAGATCGGATGATCGGGTGATCGGGAGATCGGATGATCGGGTGAGTAAATGACGGATCGGGAGACCGGATGATCGGGTGACCAAAGGCAGTTCACAGATGGTTTTTGTTCGCCCGATCTCCCGATCACCCGATCTCCCGATCACGAGGTTCTCAAAGCGGTGAATATCGCTCTTTTCGGCGGAACCTTCGATCCTATACATGCCGGACACGTGCAGGCGGCTCGCGCGGCGACACGCAAGTTCAGGTTGGACCGGGTCCTCTTCATTCCGACAGGAAACCCGCCCCACAAGTACCACCATCGCCTGACTCCGTTCCCGCAGCGCTATTGCATGGTGGTCCTGGCGTGCGTCGGGGATCAGCGGTTGATCCCTTCTCTCCTTGAAGCGCCGACACCGGAAGGGAAACCCTGCTACTCAATAGATACTGTCCGGAAGGTGCGCCGCTCACTTCATAAGAGTGACCGCCTTTTCTTCCTGATCGGGGTCGATGCTTTTCTGGAGTTGCCCTATTGGAAAGAGTATGGCCGTCTGCTGGACCTGGTTGATTTCATCGTTGTCTCGCGACCGGGTTTTGATGCGAATGAGATTCGGAAAGTGGTGCCGGAAGCGATGACTCCCTCAGGTGGCGCGCCGAACAAAACTGACACTCTTCAATTGCGGCGCAGCACCCTTCACGTCCTCCGGGGAGTCCACATGCCCGTCGCCTCGCACGATATACGAAAGGCGGTCGGCTCGGGCCGGAGTGTGACTGGGCTTGTTCCTCCGCTTGTGGAAGAGTACATTTTGAAGGAGGGTCTTTACCGTCCCCGCCGTGGCGGGAAGTAGCTAGGATGATGACACCGCAATTGCAGGAAGCGGTCCACGCCGCTCAAGACCGGAAAGCTTTGGACCTGAGCGTCCTGGACCTGGAGCGAACTTGCTCGTTCACCAGCTATTTTTTGATTTGCAGCGGCACCTCCACGCGGCATGCACAGGCAATCTGCGACGGGATTGCTGAAAAGCTCGAAAAGAAAGGATTTACCCCGGCACACATTGAAGGTTATTCGCAGGCGGAGTGGATCCTGATGGATTATTTGAACTTTGTTGTTCACATCTTCCTGGAGCGTGCTAGACACTTTTATGATCTTGAACGCTTGTGGAAGAACGCGCCGCGGCTACCCATTCCGGAAGGCTGACCTGGACATGCGAATTCGCGTCCTCTGGGAAGGAAAGACGAAGGACGCACACTTGCGGGCTCTCCAGTCTGATCTGGTCAGCCGGATCGAACACTTTACTGGATTGACGGTGGAGGAAATACCGCCCCTTCGTAAGGCAGGCCGGCGAAACGGGGTCAAGCTCTCTCCCAGCGAACGCCACCTGCTCGAAAAAATCCATGAGTCCAGCAAGGTTTTTTTGGACGAACGAGGCCGAGAGTGGAGTTCCGCAGAATTTGCCGAATGGCTTGGTCAACAG
>JBAVYG010000698.1:0-1769 GCA_049698675.1 Terriglobia bacterium | reverse complement strand
CCCTTAAGGACGCCCTGGACGCGGGTCTTTTCCAGCATTACGCCCACTCCGCTGGAGGGATCGGTGAGCAGGAGGACCTGGGAAGAGTGGGAGAAGACGGCGATAGTCTTGCCCACTACGCCTTCAGGAGTAATCACCGCCAAGTCCGCGGTAAGACCCTCATCCGCTCCCTTGCCGATGAAAATGGCGTTGGAGTTCTCACCCGGGCTGGAGGCAATGACCTCGGCCGCAACAGTCTGAAACGGGAGCTGGTTCTTGAACTCCAGCAGTGCACGCAGCCGCAAAGATTCCGCCCCCTGTTCGGAAAGCTGCTGGATCTGGGATTGCGCCGATACAAGCTGCGTATGGAGTTCCTGATTTTCTTGTTGAGCGCGCAGAAGGCTGCGATAAGTTCGCCACGCCCCAAGGGAGATATCCGTTATCCCCCGCAGCGAACGTTGGAACGGATCGATCCCGTCCACCGCCCAGACCCGAATGAGGCGCACGTCACCGTTGCGGGTGATTTGTAACGAGAGGAGCAAAAGTTGCGCAAGCAGGACCGCCGCCAGGATGAAAACCGGGCGGTGGCGCGCGATGAAGGCCTGCATATCGGGGCCTTCCCGCGTGGCGTGCTGTGTCGACGCCGTTAATTCCGGAGAGTTTGGATCAAACATGGGACCGTCCGGGGCAAATTGTCAGTCGTCCGTGGTCGCTAGCGAAGAGGGCGCTCCTGATTTCTTGCAACTCCGCCTTGCATTTCCCAAGCACGTTGCGTGCCAAGTTTGCTCCTGTCAAACTTTACAATGCGACGACCCCCCAGCCCTTCCACCTAAAATCGGGTGATCGGTTGATCGGGAGATCAGACGAGCAAGAAACACCAAGTTCTTTGTTCACCCGATCACCTGATCTCCCGATCACCCGATTCTGGGTCATTCTATCGCAACTCGGCGCAAAAGGTTAAAATCCGTCAGCATTCTGCCAGTTCCCAGCACTACCGACGCCAGGGGGTCTTCGGCAATGGAAACAGGCAAACCAGTTTCCTCGCGAATCCTTTTATCGAGGTTCTTCAGCAGCGCCCCGCCACCGGTCAACACAATGCCACGGTCGGAAATGTCCGCAGAGAGTTCAGGGGGCGTGCGCTCGAGGGCCACACGGATGGCGTTCAGGATAGTCGCCACGCATTCGGAAAGCGAGTCGCGGATCTCGGAGTCGTCTATGGTGATAGTCTTAGGGATTCCCTCCAGCAAATGGCGTCCCTTGATTTCCATGCTGAGGGGGTTTTCGAGCGGATAAGCCGAGCCCACCTCGATTTTGATTTGTTCGGCCGTGCGTTCGCCAATCAGCAAGTTGTACTTGCGCTTGAGGTAAGCTGTAACAGCCTCGTCCATCTCATTTCCTGCCACCCGCACGGAGCGGGCGTAGACGATGCCGGAGAGGGATATCACGGCGATGTCGGTCGTGCCGCCGCCGATATCCACAATCATGCTGCCTGAAGGCTCTGTAATGGGCAGGCCGGCGCCAATGGCCGCCATCATCGCCTGCTCCACCAGGAACACTTCGCTGGCTCGGGCGCGCATGGCGGAGTCCTGCACGGCGCGCTTTTCCACCTGAGTGATTTCCGAAGGCACTCCGATGACGATGCGGGGGTGCACGAACATCTTGCGGTTATGCGCCTTCTGGATGAAATAGTTGAGCATCTTCTCGGTGACTTTGAAGTCCGCGATGACGCCGTCTTTCAAAGGGCGAATGGCGACGATGTTTCCCGGCGTGCGCCCAAGCATATCCTTAGC
>JBAVYG010000697.1:0-13396 GCA_049698675.1 Terriglobia bacterium | reverse complement strand
CTGGAAATCAGAAACTGGAAAATAAGATTGCCAGTATCCAATTTCCAGTTTCCAGTTTCTGATTTCTAGTTTCTGCTTTCTGGTTTTCTCTAGGCCTTCTTCCATTCTTCCCAATCTTTCAAAACGGCCTTGGTCATTTGATGAACGGCCTCGTGCAGCCAGTCCGGCTTGCGTCTACCCAGGTCGCGCCGAACGGCCTTGATTGCGTCCTTGCTCCCCAGGTGGATATTTGCGGTCTCGAAACCCATGGCGTGGAGCAACCGCTGCTCATCTCGTTTCTCAGGCAGGGCGGCCAGTTCGATGCGGCAACAATCGGGGGACAGCCGGCGCACGATCCACCTACCACGCAGATGCACAAAGGGGTCAAGAACCCGCGCCGCTTTAGTGATGATATCCTCATAGAATATCTTCTGTGCGCCTTTACCTTCATTTGCCCAAACACACGCCGAAGGCCGCATCGCCTTTGCCTCGCGAGCGACCCTTCCTCCTCCCCAGTCTGCGATCGCCACGTAACGTTCCCGCCCAAGGCTCCCCAACCCTGCCACCCGATGGGCAACGCGATAAATCAATCCTCGTTCCGGCAACAATTCCTCGAGTGCTTTCCTGGCACTCTTAGGGATTTCGCCCCGCACCGTGGGTAAGGTATTCATCTTTCCCCAAAACTGCACAGGGTCGCGGAGTTCGCCGGTGACGGCTTCGCGCAGCCACTTGTCATTCTCCTCCAGAACGAATGGCTTGCCCCCTTCTTCGAGACCTTCGTGGTAACCGCTCAGAATACTCTTGCACGCGGCTTGCGTGGTCAGCGCCAACTGGCTGGCAGCAATGGCTAGGTGTGCGCTCACCGCGAGCCTGACGAGGTCGTTGGTGTAGGCCATCGGAAAGGCCTCGTCGAAATCGTTCACGCCCCAGATCAGGCGTCCTTCGACGTCGCGCCACGTCCCGAAATTCTCCACGTGAAGATCGCCTACAGCCAGAACTCGAGGCGCCTTCGTAAGGTCCGGACAGATGTCTGGCCACACTTGAGCCCACCGATAGAATGTCGCGCGCAAGAAGAAGGGGAACGGCGCCTCCGCCATCCAGGAGTGCTTCAACGCTAGGTCTGCCCGGACGAGAGTTAGGCGCTTGGCCAGCCATGCTTCGTACCGCTTGGTCGCCTTTTTAATCCTCATTACTTCCACCAACCGTTCGCCTGCTGGCGGGTGAGTCAGCGAAGTGAGCATGACGGGGCTTACTCGCGCCTGACAGCAAGGGAGGAGGTTACCCCGGCAAGGAGTCTTTTGGCAAGTCTTACAGCGCGGCGCTTCGCCGCAACCAAAAGCGGATTCTTCGCTACGCTTCGCTCCGCTCAGAATGACATGTCATCCTGAGCGCAGCGAAGGATCTGCTTTTCTTCGCGCCGCGCGATGAAGTTAGCGCCGAGTGCTACAGGAGAGTTATACTCACCACACCATGAAGGGATTTCCAGTTGGGAAATTGCCCCCGCGCATTCTCCAGGCTCTATTGGCCCAGTGCCGAGTGTCAAGACGCTCCAGAGTCGTTCTGGGCCCGCGCTTCGGTGAGGATGCCGCCGTAATCGACCTTGGCGCAAAATACCTTGTGGCGAAAACAGACCCAATTACCTTTACCTCGGAGCGCCTCGGTTGGTACGCGGTTAACATTAATGCCAATGATGTCGCCACTCTGGGAGCGCGTCCGCTCTGGTTCCTGGCGACTTTACTGCTTCCTGAGAAAGCCACGTCGTTGCCACTGGTCCGCAAGATCTTTAGGGAGACTCTTCGTGCCTGCCGGGAGTTGGGTGTGACACTCTGTGGCGGTCACACAGAGATCACCCGTGGCATCGACCGTCCAATTATGGTTGGTCAGATGCTAGGGGAGGTCGGCAAATCGAAACTAGTTCGAAAGGAAAGCCAGCAACCGGGAGACCTTGTGCTGCTCACTCGTGGCATTGCGATCGAGGGCACGGCCATCCTGGCAAGGGAAAAGCGTCTTACCCTTGCCCGGAAACTGCCGATGAAAACTCTGCGCCATGCTGAGCGGTTGCTCTTCCGTCCAGGGATTAGCGTAGTCCGGGACGCATTGCTCGCGCAACGCCATGGTGAAATCCACGCCATGCACGACCCGACCGAGGGCGGACTGACCTCAGGGTTGTACGAACTCGCAAAGGCTGGCGGCGTGGGGTTGCGCATCTGGAAGGATAAGGTCCCCGTTCTCGAGGAGACACGCAGTTTCAGCGAAATCCTGGGATTCGATCCCTTTGCATTGATTGCGTCAGGTGCATTGCTGGTGGTCGCGAGTGCGAACTCGACCCCGAAGCTGCTTCGCGCTTTCACTCGCCATGGTGTAAGAGCCGCCATCATCGGCGAGGTCAGGGAAGCCGCCGAGGGCATCCAAGTGGTCGAGAAGGGCCGCGTAAGGCAGCTTCGGGTTCCCCGGAGAGATGAGATTGCCCGCCTGCTCGAATAGATGAAGAGTAAACTGCGCAAGTTCAAGTAGCAGGAGGCTTGCGTGGCAGGCCATATGGAGCAGGAAAACCCCTTCGCTGATTTTCAACGACCGTGCTCCTTCTCGCTAACTTGCGTGGCTGATCGAGTTCGGTTTCTCAAGGGTGCAGGCATTGTAGCGGCGCTTCAAAAGGAGGCCTAAGAGCGGTTGGCACGGGCATCCTTTCGTGCTATATTGAGGAAGTGAGCTGAGTCGTTTCAGGTAAGCTTGTGCGCCTTCTTAGGAACGCTCCGGTTCGAATAATGGGGGAAAACTAGGGTCAAGACTCGACGCTTGTGGAGGCCTAGCGACGCCTTCCATTGCGAGTTTGCTCGACGGGTTGATTCCGAACCTGCTTGGCGCAAGTCTCACAAAGCTTACGCCCTATCCCCCTATGAAACCTCAATGAATGCCTGGCTGCAAGTCCTGAATTATCTCGAGACGAAGGTCAACACACAGAGCTATCAGACTTGGTTGAGGCCTACGCGGTTCAGCCACGTGGAAAACGAAGCCATTGTAGTGTGCGTCCCGAACCATGAGTTCCAAGAATGGATCCAGGAGAATTACGGCGGGCTTGTCACCGAGGCCTTAGACCACCTAAAATTGGGTCTCAGGGAGATTCGCTACATTTTCGGGGAGAATGCAGAGAAAAAGAGTGTGAACGGTAACGACCCGAAACCTTTGCAGAGGAAACTGGACTTCGATTCCGTCGACCACCA
Source organism: Terriglobia bacterium (assembly GCA_049698675.1). Classification (GTDB taxonomy): domain Bacteria; phylum Acidobacteriota; class Terriglobia; order UBA7540; family UBA7540; genus CAVROP01. The sequence goes on along the minus strand of JBAVYG010000697.1, from coordinate 10,196 downwards.
ACTCAACCCCAAGTATACCTTCGAGACATTCGTAGTCGGTTCTTGTAACCAATTCGCTCACGCGGCGGCGAGCGCCGTGGCACAGGCTCCAGCAAAGGCTTACAACCCCCTTTTCCTTTACGGGGGAGTCGGCTTGGGGAAGACCCACCTCATGCAGGCTGTTGGCCACGTGATTAAGCACAACTGGAAGGACATGCGCTTGGCTTACGTCTCCTCGGAAGCTTTCACCAACGACGTCATAAACTCCCTTCGATATGACCGCATGGTGTCGTTCCGGGATAAGTATAGAAACATCGATGTGCTCCTCATGGACGACATCGAGTTCATCGCCGGAAAAGAACGGACAGCGGAAGAGTTCTTCCATACTTTCAACACCCTCTATGAGGCGCAGAAGCAGGTCGTGATCTCGTGCGACTGTGCTCCGAAGGAAATCCCTGGTCTGGAAGAGAGGTTGCGCTCCCGCTTCGCCTGGGGTCTGACTGCTGATCTGCAAGCTCCTGATCTTGAGACCAAGAGGGCTATTCTGGCCAAGAAATGCGAAGAGCGCGCCCTTGCTCTACCCGACGAGGTCAGTGACTTCGTTGCGCGCAAGATCAAGTCCAGTGTGCGTGACCTCGAAGGCGCGCTGAATCAGCTCATTGCCTATTCCTCTCTGACCGGCGCCGAGATTTCGCTTCCAATGGCGCAGCAGGTGCTGAAGAATCTTGTGGATCTGGGGGAACGCCGAGTCTCGCTCGAGAATATTCAGCGGGCCGTCTGCCAGGAGTTTGGTTTGACGCTCCCTCAATTGAAATCAAGAAACAACAGCCGGCCCGTTTCGTACCCCCGACAGGTTGCGATGTACCTCGCGAAGGAGCTTACCACCGCGTCGCTACCGCAGATTGGCAGGGAGTTCGGCGGGAAACACCACACGACTGTGTTGCACTCTATCAACAAGATTACACAATTGCGCCAGGCAGACAGAGAATTGAACAGACTTCTCAACAAGCTTCACGATAGTCTCAGTTCAACTTAGCGGCTTTTTTATGACGTTTGTGATGAGAAAACTTGTGAATCTCTCCCGGCCACCCAACAGCAAACCGAAATTCACAGTTTTGCCAATCCTATGCACAGGGCAAGTATCTGTAACTGGATGTTTGCGAAAGCATTCCACACTTTCCCACACTTCCACAGCTTCTACTACGAATAACTTCTTCTAATAGGATACCTATAAAATGGATTTCTCCATCGAAAAGTCTCAACTCTTAAAAGAATTGGCGCTTACTCAGGGAGTGGTCGAGAAGAAAACGACCATTCCTATTCTCTCTAATCTACTGGTTGAGGCGGAGGAGCAGGTTCTTAGGATTAGCGCTACCGATCTCGACCTTGGGGTGTGTTGCCATTGTCCGGCAAAGGTGAAGAGCCCGGGTTCGGGGACGATTCCTGCCAAGCGTCTCCTTGAGATTGTGAGGTCTCTTCCAGAAGCTGAGGTTCACTTCAAGGCATTGGAGAACCACTGGGTGCAGGTTACTTGTGAGCGCTCATCCTTTAAGTTGGTGGGAATGGCAAGGGACAATTTTCCAATGCTGCCGACCCTCCCGCCTGCTTTGGCGGCGCTCCCTGCGAATGTTTTTGCGACCCTCATCCAGAAGACTGTCTTCGCAATCTCCAATGAGGAGTCCCGGTACACCTTAAATGGGGGCCTACTGTTACTCAAGCCCGGCAGTGCGACCATGGTGGCAACCGATGGGCACAGGCTCGCCCTGATTGAGCGAGATATTGAGGTTCCCGGGCTTAAGAATGAGTTGAGGCTGCTGATCCCCAAGAAGGCCATGGGGGAGCTTGTGAGGCTACTTTCGGAAGGGGAAGGGGAGTTGTCAGTTAGCATATCAAAGGACGAGAGCCATCTCTTCTTTTCTCTTGGCCAGCGAGTCTTGATTTGCCGGATGTTGACGGGCCAATTTCCAAACTATGAGGCTGTCCTTCCCCGCGAAAACAACCGCGTCATAGAACTTGGCAAGGAAACAATCTCCGCTGCTGTGCGTCGGGTTGCCTTGCTGGCTGACGAACGCTCGCGTGCGGTGCGGATGCATTTGGAGAAGGGACAATTGGAAATATCCTCGTCGAGCGGGGAGTACGGCGAGGCCCGCGAAGTACTCGATGCGTCCTACCAAGATGAACCCATGCAGATTGGCTTCAACTACCAGTACCTGCTGGATTTCTTTGCCGTGCTGGGAGAGGTTGAGAAGATCAATCTCGAGTTGAAGGACGAGCAGAGCGCCGGGCAACTGCGGCCTGTTGAGCAAGGGCCGTACCGGTATCGGTACGTAGTAATGCCCATGCGGATTTAGCCGCCCACCGCGGCGGGATGGCCTCTTATCGGCCTCTGGCGGCGCGTGGCCCGGTATCGTTGGGTTCTGAATGACGCAGAGAGGAAGGGTCAATAATTCTGAAGAGGAGTCAGCAGTCAGATTGGCTTGGTGAAGCGGAGCCGGCGGGGGGACTCCTTCTCCGCCGGCTTTCTTGTGCAGGCTGGAATCAGACGGGAGGTTTGTGGAACACGTGAGCAAGCAAAAGCCGGCAGAACCTGACGGAGCCCAAGCTTACGACGCCGCTAGCATTAAGGTGCTTGGCGATTTAGAGGCGGTGCGCAAGAGGCCGGCGATGTACATAGGATCGACGGGCGCGATGGGTTTACACCACCTTGTATGGGAGGTGGTGGATAATTCTGTCGATGAGGCGTTGGCAGGCTACTGCGACCGCATCGACGTCGTCGTCCATAGTGATAACTCCGTGACGGTTATCGACAACGGGCGCGGCATTCCAGTCGATTTGCACAAGGAGGAAGGGCGTTCAGCGGCGGAAGTTGTGATGACGGTCCTTCACGCGGGGGGTAAGTTTGACACCAACAGCTACAAGGTCTCCGGCGGCTTGCATGGCGTGGGAGTCTCAGTTGTCAATGCGCTCTCAGAGCGGCTCGAGCTGGAAATATGGCGCGACGGGTACACCTGGGAACAATCCTACGAACATGGAAAGCCCGTCCAAGCTTTGAAGAGGGCGGGCAAAACCGAGCGTCGCGGCACCAAAATTACTTTCCTGCCGGACGCCAAGATCCTCGATACGATTGACTTCAACTACGATACCTTGGCTCAGCGCCTGCGCGAACTCTCCTTCCTGAACAAAGGCCTTACCATCCGCCTCAAGGACGAACGGACCAACAAACAGGCGGAATTTCATTACCACGGCGGAATTGCGGAGTTCATCAAGCACCTCAACAAGAACAAAGACGTGCTTCACCCGACTCCGATTTATGCCGAGGCTGACCGCGACAACGTCCACATGGAGTTTGCCCTCCAGTACAACGACGGCTACGCGGAGACGGTTTTCTCTTTTGCCAACAACATCAACACCGTGGACGGCGGTACACACCTGTCAGGTTTCCGCTCGGCGCTCACTCGGGCCATCAATCAATACGGCCAGAATCAGGGGCTTTTTAAGGATGTGAAGGAGAACCTTCAGGGCGAGGATGTGCGCGAAGGTCTTGTGGCAGTGATCAGCGTCAAACTCCCACAACCCCAATTCGAAGGCCAGACCAAGGGGAAGCTCAATAGTGACATCCAGAGTACGGTGGCGAGCTTCGTTTACGAGAAGCTGATGGAGGCTTTCGAGAAGAACCCGACCGTGGGCCGGAAGGTCTGTGCTAAAGCGATCGACGCTTCGCGCGCCCGCGAGGCGGCGCGCAAGGCACGCGAATTGACGCGCCGCAAAGGCGCACTCGATTCCGGCGGACTTCCCGGGAAGTTGGCAGATTGCCAGGAGAGAGACCCCGAGCGCTGTGAACTCTTCCTGGTCGAGGGGGATTCGGCGGGCGGTTCTGCAAAGCAGGGGCGCGACCGCCGCTACCAAGCCATCCTGCCATTGCGAGGAAAAATCCTGAATGTTGAAAAAGCGCGCTTCGACAAGATGCTGGGCCACGAGGAAATCCGCGCTCTCATCACTGCACTTGGCACGGGCATTGGGAAGGATGACTTCGACGTCACGAAACTCCGCTATTCCAAGATCATCATCATGACCGACGCGGACGTGGACGGATCACACATCCGCACTCTGCTGCTTACCTTCTTCTATCGTCAGATGCCGGAACTGGTGGAGCGCGGTCATATCTTTATTGCCCAGCCGCCGCTTTACCTGATTAAAAAAGGCAAGTCCCTGCGCTACATCCGGGACGAGAAAGAGTTTCGGCGCGAAATCATGCGCCGGGCCACGGAAGACCACACCGTCGAGGTTGGCGACAGCAAGAAGACAAAACTCCAAGGCGGGGAACTGACGAACTTCCTGATGGCGTTGGCCGAATACGTCGAACTCTTCGACAAGCTTGAAAAAAGGCTTGGCGATGAGCGCCCTATCAATGCCTTGCTGAAAGCCGAACTGGGCAAGAAGATGGAACTCGAGAACAAGGATAAACTCGAGTTAGTCGCCAGGGAACTTAAGGCGGAAGGGTTCACCATAACCCTCCGTCTTGACGAGGAGCACAACCTATACACCTTAACCTTTGCCAGCGACACGCTTGGCGAGCGAACCATCGATTGGGACCTGATATCAAGCGCCGACTATAGGCGCCTGCTTGACCTGTATCGGCGCGTGCGCGATTATGATAAGCCCCCCTTTATCATTGCCACCAACGGCACGCAATTAGCGATTGAGGACCGCCGGGAACTCCTCGAGCACGTCATGGCCCTGGGAAAGAAGGCCTTCACCGTGCAGCGTTTCAAGGGCTTGGGAGAAATGAATCCAGATCAACTCTGGCAGACCACTATGGACGCCGAGCAACGCGTGCTGCTCCAGGTGAAAGTCGAGGACCATGTGGAGGCAGATTCCATCTTCACCGTGCTCATGGGCGACGTCGTCGAGCCGCGCCGCCAGTTCATTGAAGATAACGCGCTGGACGTAAAGAACCTCGATATTTAGCCGAACTCGACCGGTCAGTTTGAAGCTAAGTGGCAGGGGGTCAGGTTAGGTGGCAGGCCTGGTTTGATTTTCCGCAATTGATCTCGATTCCCAAAAGCTCTTTCAGCAGTGGAATCGCCGCGTCCCTCACGACCGGCGCATGTTGTCTCGGCGCGTACAAAAAGCTGCGCCACTTGTTGTGGGCGTATGCCAGTGTCCATTGCGGCAAAGGGAAGAAATCATCGATGGGGTCCATCGCCGCCTCGGGCGCGGTCTGTATGTAGGCAAAGTCACCCGTCAATTGTGGCAACCCGGGCACGCTCAGCAAGACTTCGCCGAGATTACACTCCTTCCTCACGCTGGTCGGAAGACGTTTGTGGATCTCCCTTTCCACCTCATAGAGGTTGAGTCGCGGCGATAGTTCAGGGTTCTCTTCCTGTGCCCGCTTCTGATCGCGGGGTGGTGCGGAGAGGGCGACCAGGTTCCTGCGGTGGTAATCATCCCAATTGGCCACGGTCCTGCGGGATATTTCCATGCATCGAAAGAATAAATCCCGCTGTCTGAACCTCTTGAGCATCTTCCTGACGAATTCGTCGCCGAAGTCTTGGAATTGGTTAAAGAATTCCTCATCGGTCACGTAAAGGTACTCAACGGGGTCGGCAAAGCCGACGATTTTATCTCGCACGGGAACGCCGCACTGGTCGGCATTCTCAGCAATATGGCGAATCAGCGACCGCAGCATCGCATCGAGACACTTGACTTTGGGATGATGATAAACCGAGCCATACAGTGTCATCTTACTGAATAGAATCTGCTCTAGCGGAACGTAGCTCCGCAGTGCAAGACACTGGCGATTTCGATAAAGGGCGGTAGAAATCATACTGTAGAAGCGGGCCAAGTCAACGGTTAAAGCTAGGCCGCAGTAGTAGCTGTCTCGCGCAATATAATCCAGCTTGTCTGCGTCGTACGGGCTGCTGATGATTTGAGCAAGAAAGTGCTTATCCGCGTCTGGGTGTTTCCCTAGAATCATTTCGGCAACGACGTCCAAGTTGATTTCCACGTGGCATTTCCCAACCACATTTTCTTGGAACCACTCCCGAAAGACTTCGGATTTTACAATCAAGTGCGACAGTATCTCTCCGGGTGCGTTGTTAGCGTACGCGGGCTTCTTCTTAAACTCCTGGATGTCTGTCAGCGTCTCATAGATTTGTTCCGAGGCGTGTGAGCAAAGGCCATGGCCGACGTCGTGAAGTAGGGCCGCCATGCGGAGATGAGCGAGATCTCCCCTCAACCGGTCAGGCGAAGCGGGGAAACTCTTCGTAGGGTACTCTACTGAAAACCTATCTTGAATTGCTTTGAAGGATCTTTCGGCAAGAGTGCACGCTCCCAAGCAGTGCTCAAACCTGGTGTGGGTGGCTGAGGGGAAGACTTGGTAGACCAAACCTGTTTGTTTGATCTTTTTCAGACGCTGGAGCAGTGGAGAGTCAATTAACGCAACTTCTGCTTTCGTAAAGTACTGGTTGCCGAGCAGGGCATCGTTGAAAACTTTGGGGCCTCTCGGGGGGGCTGCTTCGAAACCTTCAAAAAGCCACCCGACAAACGAGTTAACCCTCTCCTCTAAATCTTGCCCCACTTGTGCAGCCCCGCTGATTTATGTCACCCCTATGAGGCTTAGAAAGCCCTCCGCGACTCGCTGCAATTCTCCCATGTCCTGCTTCGAAAGCCGCGTCTGCAGTTCGTTATCGAAGTATTCCTCCGCGGCCGGTCTCAAGAAGAGGACCTCATAATCGGGGTTGTCCCGACCGACAAACCCAGAGAGTTGCAACCGGGAGATCGACTCGGTCAAAACTGGGCTGTAAGGCTCAGGGCCTCTATCGGAGAAAACAAACGGTTCCAAGAACCGATTATGGCAACTCTGGGCGAGCTTCCAAAACAGTCTTTGAAGCTCTGAGTCGTGACCACGAAACGTCAGGTGTTTTTGGTTGGAACTCCGCCTCGCCAGTTCAAGGATCGCAGTGAGTATGTCGTCCGGAAGTATGTCCGTTGCATGCCAATAGGCTGCGGTCGCCATGGGACTCCTCCTTGTCGGTTGACTGGGGCATGTATTCTGCCGTTAACCAGAACGAAAAGCAATACCGCAAATGTACTACGCCGCGGTCGTACAGGGAACTGCCGCGAGAGGTGAATCAAAGTTCACTTCAGAGCGAACTATAGTTGACATGGCGGTCTAAGTCAAGCAGAATCACCTGAGCGGTAACGCCATGGAAAAATGGAGCTTATGTTCTCCCTACGCCTTCGTTGCTATGTGGGCCGGGCGGGCGGCCTTCGATGCGGGGTGAACGGAAGTTCACATGAGATTTACAGAAGAAGACTCTCAAAGCATTGGACGACAGTTGAAAGCCGCTCGGGCTACGAAGGGACACACCCAGCGAGAACTGGCGCGGGCACTTGGAGTGTCACGGGAGATGGTTATCCGGTATGAACACGGAAAAGTCGCTCCAACAGGCGAGAACTTGGCGAGGGCAGTACGATATGCAGAGGGCCTCGAGCTGCCGAGCTACAAATACAAACTGACCGCCAAGGCCATGGAACAACCCAGTGCGGCTCCAGCACCCACGGAGGAGCAGCTAGAACTCCCGTTGGACGTGCCTCAGGAGTTTCCTGACGCGACAGTGCGTATCACCCGCAAAGAGCACTCCATCGAGATATTCGCTGTAGCCGGCGGCCCCGGTCGGCGCTAAAATCAGCTACAATGGAGTGTTGACCATTCAGTTTTTGAGCACACCGCAGACCGAGGGACGCCCATTTCTCGACTCGCGCCGCCGCAGGGAAAACGCCGAAAGCGAAAGAAAAGCGGGAACCTGGGGGACCACCCCGCCTTTGGCATGTGGGCGGACCGTGAGGACATGAAAGACGTTCACGCCTGGTTGAGGAAGGTCCGTGCACCGAGATACGACCGATTGGGAAGACGGCGACCAAAGCCGTAGTGGCATAGCAAGGAACTGACTCCATGGGTGATCAAGAACTATTCAAGCCGGCGCGGGAAATCCCCGTCAACATCGAAGACGAGATGCGCAAGTCGTATCTCGACTACGCGATGAGCGTCATCATCGGGCGGGCGCTGCCTGACGTGCGCGACGGGCTCAAGCCGGTGCATCGGCGAATTCTTTACGCCATGTACAAGGAGGGGAACACTTCCGACAAGCGTTACATCAAGTGCGCCGGCGTGGTCGGCGAAGTTATCAAAAAATATCACCCCCACGGCGACGCGGCCGTTTACGACACCCTGGTGCGCATGGCGCAATACTTCAACATGCGCTACCTCCTCATCGACGGGCAGGGCAATTTCGGTTCGGTGGATGGCGATCCCCCTGCGGCCTACCGGTATACCGAGTGCCGCTTGGCGCGCATCGCCGAAGAGATGCTGGCGGACATCGAAAAGGAGACGGTGGACTTCATCCCCAATTTTGACGAGTCCACTGAAGAGCCCACGGTCCTCCCTACCCGCATCCCCAATCTCTTGACCAGCGGCTCGGATGGGATCGCCGTCGGGATGGCGACCAAGATCCCTCCGCATAACCTGACGGAAATCATCGAGGCAACGATCCTCCTTATCAACAAGCCCACGGCTTCCATCGACGAAGTGCTCTCGCTCGTTCCTGGTCCGGATTTCCCGACGGGTGCTTACCTCTACGGCAAGAGCGGAATCAAATCAGCGTACGAGACAGGCCGCGGCCAATTCACGATGCGGGCGAAGGCGGCCATCGAGCGGCCCACGAAAGAAAAGCAGCAGATCGTTATCACTGAGATACCCTACCAGGTGAACAAGTCGAGAGTCATCGAGCGCATTGCGGAGCTTGTTCAACAGAAGAAGATCGAGGGCATCAGCGACGTTCGCGACGAGTCTGACCGTGACGGGATGCGCATTGTCGTGGAGTTGAAGCGCGGCGAGCAGCCGGAAGTTATCCTGAACAACCTCTACAAACATACCCAGCTCCAGGAAAACTTCGGCATGATTATGCTGGCCATTGTTAACGGCCAGCCACGCATCCTGCCGCTCATCGAAGCCATCCAGCTTTTCATCGACCACCGCGTCAACGTGGTTCGGCGGCGCACTGCTTATGATTTGCGCAAGGCCCAGGAGCGCGCCCACATCCTGGACGGGTTCCTCAAGGCGCTTCAACACCTTGATGCCATTATCAAGCTGATTCGCGCCTCCAAGACGCCGGCGGAAGCGCGCCAGGGTTTGATCGCCCAGCTTGAATTCACGGAGCGGCAGGCCCAGGCCATCCTGGAGTTACAGTTGCAGCGTCTGACGGCCCTGGAGCGCGAGAAAATCCAGCAGGAATATGACGAGCTTCAGAAAAAGATTGCACAGTACGAAGAAATACTGGGCAGCGAAAAGGTGCTGAAGAAAGTCATTGTGAATGAGTTAAGGGAAATCCAGAAGGACTACGGAGACCTGCGGCGAACGGAGATCATCGACGAGCAGGCGGAAATCAAGCTCGAGGACCTTATTGCCGTCGAAGATGTGGTCATCACCGTCTCGCATTCCGGCTACCTCAAGCGCACCCCGCTCAGCATTTACCGCCAGCAAATTCGCGGCGGCAAGGGACGCCTGGGGATGAAGACCCGCGACGAGGATTTCGTCGAGCACCTTTTCATCGCTTCTACGCACAGCTACATCCTGGTTTTCACCAACACCGGCAAGATGTATTGGCTGAAGGTCTATGAAATCCCGGACGTCGGAGCCGCGGGGAAAGGCAAGAACATTGTCAATCTGGTCAACCTCGCTTCCGGAGAGAAAGTCGCGGCGGTCGTAGTGGTCAGGGAGTTGCCGGACGAACCGAAGGAGGTGACCATCGAGGGCGAGACTTATGCTGCGGAAGGATACGTGACCTTGGTGACGCGTCTCGGCATCATCAAGAAGACGCGCCTGGCGGAATTCTCCAGCCCCAACTCGCGCGGCATCATCGCCATGAAAGTCGAGGAAGGCGATGCGCTGATCGGCGCCACGCTGACCTCCGGGCGCGATACTATTTTCCTCGCCTCGCATGAAGGCATGGCCATTCGTTTCCCGGAGAGCGACGTGCGCGACATGGGTCGCGCGGCTTATGGCGTCTACGCCATGGACCTGGAGAAAGGCGACTACATCGTCGGCATGGAGATCGTGGGTGAGAAGGAGTTGATCCTCTCCGTCATGTTGAAGTATTGCGCCATGCGCACCAGGGTGTCGTAAACGGCCGCGTCGCCGTGGGGGTGATATTTTT
>JBAVYG010000696.1:0-11421 GCA_049698675.1 Terriglobia bacterium | reverse complement strand
CCACCCGGCTGCGCAAGAGGGGCGCAAAACGCAAAAAAGATACTAAATAGACGGAACGAACCTAAGGATCTATTGAAAACACAAGGGTTAACATCTTTGGAGGCTCAAAAACGAACCCAATTCTGAGTGCGAAAAGCGCCAATCAAAGCGAAAAATACGGCCAAGAATCGACGAACTGTGGGGCAGAAGGGCAGGTTCCAGGTGTCAGGTGTCAGGGGCTAAGCCAGGATTCAGGATTCAGGATTCAGGAGTCAGGAGGGGAAGAGCAGGTTCCAGGCGACAGGGGCTAAACCAGGAGTCAGGAGTCAGGAGTCAGAATGAAGAGCATCTGCCTTCCGCGTTCACCTTTCCGCCTTCTACTTTCTGCCTTCTGCTTTCTGCTTACTGCCTACTGCAATTGAAGGGAGCTTGAGTTGGCGGGATTCTTGCCCCGTTCCGCGGCCTACGACAAGATGTCACCGCCGACAGGGAAAGGAAGAACTAGTAATTTCAAAAAGTGAACGAACAAAGCGGGGATGTCTATGAAAACAAATGGTCGGCTTTCCACGGGCGGTCACAAAGCGGGAATCTTATAGAAAGCAAAGGTAGTTACACGTCGAAAGTGGGAATGTTGTTGAAAATAAGGTGGTTAGTTGGGGGGAAAATAGGATTCAGGATTCAGGAGTCAGGAGTCGGAAGGGCAGGTTTCAGGTGCCAGGTTCCAGGTGCCAAACCAGGATTCAGGATTCAAGATTCGGGATTCAGGAGGAGAAGGGCAGGTTCCAGGTGTCAGGTTTCAGGTGTCAGGGGCGAAAACAGGATTCAGGATTCAGGAGTCAGGAGTCAGATGCCGCGATTGGTTCGCGGCCAGTCGATCCGCCAGCGCGCGCCTCGCACTCCGACCCAGAACAACCGCTTCATGGGCGTTCCGCGGGCGTGGTGGTAAAGCGCGGCAGTGCGCGCGAAGAAGCCGCGCGTGTGCGGAGAGTCGCGAAACCCGAAGCGCTGAGAGTCGAGGTGGTGGCAGAACTCGTGGCAGAGGGTGCTGAGAAACGTGCCGAATGAAGTGACTTGCTTGCGGACCGCCGTGCGCATCCAGACGCGGATCAGCGTCTTTTCCGGAGCGTAGTCCCCAAAAAGCTCGGTGGCCCAGCCGCCCTCGCGGACTCGGACCGGGCGGGCCGCAAGGACGCGGACCAGGGGCTTGGGCACTTTGTAGAAGTCGGATGCCAGGGTGAGAAACTCGGCACACGCCTCCCGGACGGCTGCGCTCTTCCCGGTTCTCATTGCCGAGTCGACGGACTCCGCCGGCGCGCGCAAGCGGGCATCCGGCGGCACTTCGAGGATAGCGAGCCGGTCGCTATCGAGGAACTGCGCCAGGAGCGCTGCATTGCGTGGGGGACGGTCCGTAAGCATCGCAGCCAATCTTTAACCGAAATGGCTACGCGCTGCAAGGGGTGCGCGCTGCGACAAGTGGCCCCGTTCATAATTGACGCTGCAATTGGGACGATCAGAAGATGACCTTGGTCGCCACCACCCCCTACCCCCTCCTCCGCCGAGGAGGGGAGTCGCCTACATTGGCCAATCTCCAGCCCCCTCCCGCCGCGGCGGGAGGGGAGTCCGACTCCCCTTGTCGCTGGGGAGTCACACTCCCCTCCATTCCCACTCCCCTCCAGGCCGCAGGCTATTTTGAGGCCTGGCCGAGTTTGTAGTGGCCCCCCTGCGTCAGTTGTAGGAGAAGGCGCGAGCCGTTTTCAACGGGCGAACCCTTCAGGGATTTCCCGTTCACCATCACCGAAGTCTGGCCGGCGCTAACCGGCATGGAGACCTTTCCGATTAGACCCTGGGGCAAATCGATCTCAGCTTCCAAGCCGTTGGCGGCCTTTCGATAGTCCACGCGGATCAACCCCTGAGGTGTGGGCTCAGCGCCGCGAGCCCACTCCAAATCGACTAAATCAGGTCGAATCGAGACCTCGCGGAATCCGGGCTCGAGGGGTTGAATCCCCAGAACCTGCTCGATCAGCCAGGCGGCAGGTCCGGAAGCCCATCCATGAGCCAAGCTGACGAAGTAGCCTTGGCCGTTGTCGGATTGCAAGGAGCGATGGAAATCTTCCTTTGGCCAACTGGGATCATAGGCCTCCCAGGTACTGGTCGCGCCTTCCTTGACCATCTCGCCCCAATAGTTGCGTATCTCCTCGAGGGCTTCGCGCCGGTGGCCGGCTTGGGCCATCGCGGTAATCACGTAGAAGTTGTAGTAGGGAGAGATCATGAACTGTCTGGGATGGGAGAGTACGCGTTGCCAGATCGTCTTGGTTTGGGCAGCATCGGCCACGCCCGAAAAAATCGCCATGGCATTCGTCTGGTGTCGAAGCCCGAAAGTCTGTGTGTCGGGGTCGAGCAGGAACGTCTGTGCCGCCACCTTCAGGGCATCCGCTTTTGCCTGGAAGCGCTCAGCCGATGCCTTATCGCCTTGCTGCCGAAGCAGCCAGGCTCCGTCCGAGAAAGCTTTGCAAAACTCCAGTTGAGTGGCCCGGCGCGCTTCCGGAGTGTCGCCATTCATGTCAGGCGACCAGTCAACGTAGGGCCAGGATTTTCGCGCATTGGCGAAAAGGTTGCTCTGGTCCAATTCGCTTTCCATGTAGGACAGAAGTTGCACGAGTGGGTCATGAATAGAGCGGAGATATTCGAGGTCAGCAAAGTGCCGGTAGTAATCCGCCTCTCCCATAACCCAGAAAGCGGAATAACCGGGAATGGTATTGACGTCCGCATCAACAGGAGTGCCGGCATCGTGGACCAACCGGTCCATGGTGTCCTGCATGAGGAAATGGTCTGCAAAGACCGAATCAATCACTCGTCCACTCACGTCCAGGTCCCCCATCCAGCGGCCACGGTCGCGCTTGGGAGCGTCCCAGATATCGTCCTGCATGCACAGGTGCGCCGTGTAGGCGCCTACAGCCCAAATGCGGTTGAGCAAGGGATCAGAGGATTCGAAAGCCCCCTCGTACCTCACCGGATAATAGATAGCGTCGAGGCGAATGGCCTTGAAGCGCAGGGGCGTGGGTCCCTGAAGAAATTGAATGCGCGCGTATCGGAAAGCGCTCTTGGGTCCGTACGCCGTCGCACGGGGAGGAACCAGGAGATCGTCAGTGCCAAGATACGGCTCGTGCAACATCTCTCCCTGTGATTCTCCATAAGCGATCTGCAGCTTGATAGGTTCATCCGAATCAGAAACTACTTCCAGCCGCCCATTGATTTCGCGCCCGAAATCCAAGACAAGGCTGGGATGCTCCTCGAGGGGTACCGAAGCCGGGGGTAGACGCACCGCGAATTCGCTGTCGGAACCCAGGGAGGAGTTGGCTGGCGACGTCAAAGCCTCCACATGATCGAAGTGTCCAAGGCCCTCGAAAGCGTCAGTGACCTTGCTGGCAGGCAAAGGAAGCCGCGCCAGGAAGGGCGATATCCCATCGTATCCAGGCCAGAGGTACATGTTCGCGTCCGAGTTCCACTGAAAGAAGTCGATGTTGCTTTCAATTCCTCCCAAGGCGACCACCGGCTTCCAGTTGCTATCATCAAAATCGGGGCGCTCCCAGCCGCTTTGCGCTTCTGTGCTGAACTTCCAATCGGTCCCGCTTAGGAGGAGAGCCGGGGCCAATTCCTCTGGCCCGCGTGGCAAGACCTTGACCGCCAGGCGGTCGCCCCCTACCACTTGAAGGCCCAACACGTTGTGTCCTCCCAGCAAATGCTGTGTTACATCGAGCCAAAAAACAAGGGGGCGCAATCGAGAGGTGGGATTCTTCTTGAAGTTTCCTATTAACTCACCATTCGAGTAGACAGCAACCTGCTCGGGCCCCGCCACATAGAGGGTGGCATTGGGTGGCTTTTCCGAAAGGTTGAAGGAGGAACGAAAATAGCTTGGTCCTTCGCGGGGCTCCTGGGCACCTTTCGAGGACCAGATGTATTGTTCGGGCAAAGGCTGGTGGGTCTGAGACTCCAGCACAGGTGAAGTGATGCCGGCGGTGGGATCCAAAGGCGTTGGTTCGCTCCATTGCTCGAGGGCAGAAAAACTTCTTGGGGTCGCCGCAATCAGAGACGCGACTCCACAGAGAAGGATCACTAAGCGAAAACACTTTACAGCAGGCCATGGCATGGGATAAGCCTCCTCGCTAGCGTAGTGTCCAGCAATTTGGTGGACAACGTAGCGCCGCCATCTTGGCGGCATTTGCCGGCAAGATGCCGGCGCTACACTGGCGTTTTCCATTTGAATCCGGGATTTCCAGTTTGGAATCGCAAGCAGTTGAGAGTGTACATCCCGCAACCCTGTTTATGGAAGTCCCGACTCAGCTCTTGGAGTGACAAGTGCTGGTGGCTCAGCGCGTGATTGTCATTCCGACCGGAATACTCTGAACACCCACGCCGATCGGTGACTGGAACGGGCGGCGCGGCAGGTCAAACTCCCTCTGGCGTGTCAGTCACCTCTCGCATTGAGACTGGGTTGAACCCTCCCCGGGCCGCCGTTGACGAAAGGCCCCACTGGTGCTACAAGGAAAGAGGCGCAGTAAGTTTGCCATCAAATTCTGGTTTCATATATCTTCGACGGAGGCGTGTCATGGACAGGCGAGATTTTCTGAAGAAGGGAACCACAACCGCAGCGGGTCTGGCAGCCTTGAACCAGCTTCCCGAGCCACTCGCCAAGGCGGATGAAATAGCGGGAAGTCAAAAGCCCATTGCGCGGCGGAAGCTAGGTAAGACGGGCGAAGAGCTTTCCATCGTTGGGTTCGCCGGCATCGTAGTGATGAACAACAGCCAGTCGTTTGCCAACAACATCGTGGCGGAAGCGGTGGACCGGGGCATCAATTACTTTGACGTGGCGCCAACCTACGGCGATGCGCAGGCGCGCCTGGGGCCGGCGCTCGAACCTTACCGCAAGAACGTTTTCCTGGCTTGCAAGGAAGAGGATTGGACCAAGGAGGGCTGCGCCAAACTGCTGGATGAGTCTCTGCGCTTGCTGCGCACAGACCACTTGGACCTCTACCAGTTTCACGCTCTGTCGAAGATGTCAGACCTCGAGCAGATCTTCGGCCCCAACGGCGCCCTGGAAACCTTCGAGGCGGCCAGGAAGGCGGGCAAGGTGCGGTTCCTCGGCTTCTCGGCGCATTCGGTGGAAGTGGCACTCGCGGCAATGGACAGGTACAACTTTGATACCATCCTGTTCCCGATTAATTTCGTACTCTTCTCTCAGGCCAACTTCGGACCACAGGTCATCGAGCACGCCCGGAAAAAGGGAATGGGCATCATGGCCCTGAAGGGTATGGCCAAGACGACCTGGCCTGCGTCCATGAAGAAGGATCACCCTCACGATAAATGTTGGTATCAGCCCGCCGATTTTCCCCATGAGGCCGCTCTTGGCTATCGCTGGACACTGTCGCGGCCGATCACGGCGGCTGTCCCTCCAGGCGACGAAAGATATTTCCGGCTGGGGATGGACATCGGCCAGCATTTCGAACCCCTCACCGAGGAAGAACATCAGAAGCTGATGGCCAGCGCCGCGGGAGTCAATCCGATTTTCCATCTTGGAACCGCATAGTTCGGGGAATCGGACCAGGCAGTGGAACCTCGCGCCCAACAGGATGCTGAAAACCCGTCTGGCCTGTCATTCCGACCCAGAGCGGAGCGCAGGGGAGGAATCTCGCTCTGATTGTTTCTTCCACCTACGCCCCGGCCACGGCGCCTTGAGCTCCACACCAACCGGCGCTCAAGTCCTTCCAATCGCGATTCACCGAAGCCCAGAGCGAGATTCCTCGCTGCGCTCGGAATGACATCCGATCGTCGCGAAGTTCAGCGTCTCGCCTATATCTGTGAGTAGGGCGCCGGCTTCAGGATAACGTTCGTAATGTTGGAGACGATTTCCTCAAAGGTGTACCTGGGCGAACTGGAGAGCTTCTTCCATTCCGGGGCTGACCGGAAAGCCTCCCACTTCTTGTTTCGGTCCGCGAGGTCTTCAAAGCCGAGCATGTAGGTCAGGTTGGGCAATCGTGACCCGATGAGCGTGTCGCCGTAGAAGACCTGCCAGAATCCGGCCTTTTCGAAAACGTCGAATTCCCCGTTGCTGAACATCTCGACCTTCCGCAGGTGGTCCTGATGGGTGGGACTTTCGTAAGTCCGAAGCTCAAACATCCGCGAGCGGTGCTCGGCCGTCGCAGGCAGGACCTTGAGTCGGGGCATCCCCTCAAAAGCCACCATCAGTGAACTTTCCATGCGTACATAGGCAGGCTGTTGCGCAGGCGCATTCAGG
Organism: Terriglobia bacterium; assembly: GCA_049698675.1. Classification (GTDB taxonomy): domain Bacteria; phylum Acidobacteriota; class Terriglobia; order UBA7540; family UBA7540; genus CAVROP01. Next base: position 5,150 of record JBAVYG010000696.1, on the reverse strand, counting down.
AAGGCCGCCCCAGCTTTGAGATAGTCAGCGTCTCGATTAAGACGGGACTCAACGGTGAGGAGAGTCTCGAGCGAGGCGCTTGGGATCAGAATGTAAAACGACGGACTATCAGGACCGATTTCGACATTAAAGACTCCCACAGGGCTGATCCCCAGACGGTTCAGCGCCGGCACCAGTGCCTCCCGAAAGAAGTCATCGGCGAGTTTGACTTGTGGCCCCCTGAGCAGGTGATAACGCCGAAGTTCGTAGTACTCGCGACTCTCTCCCGCCCCGGTCCCCTGGCCGCCGAGGGGGTTGGGGGTTGACGCGTTGACAGCGAGAGCCGATGCAGCGATTGATGAAGCCAGAAAACTTCGTCTTTGCACGACCGTTCCTCCCATCAATGAATTCACTCTTCAGTGCTTTATTCCAAGGGCGATGTGGCGGGGAAACCAATCCGCATTCGGATTATTCCACACCTTCAAATGCCCCGAGTAGAATTCTCTACCTCGCAGTCTCGAACCAACGTCAAACCGAGAAAGCAAGAAGGCTAGTCAGGGTTCTTAGGACAGGCGTAGGCAAACCGAAGAGGTAGTTCACCCTTACATCTTTATAAATCTCTCCCCCTTCGCCCCGCAGATGGGACAAGCGTCGGGGGCCTTACCGATCTCGATATTGCCGCAGACCGGACACAAGTAGAAGTCCACCTCAGTCAGGTCGTTCCCCTGCTGAAGGGCTTCGAGAGCCATCTGGTAAAGCTTGGCGTGAACAGCCTCGGCCTTCAAGGCATACGAGAACATGCGCTTGGCTCGGGGATTATCCGTTGTCGCCTGCTCCACCATCGGCGGGTACATTTCAGTGTACTCATAGGTTTCCCCCGCCATCGCCGCGCGCAAGTTGTCCAAAGTCGCACCGACGCCATCCATGGCGGCCAAGTGCCCCAGGGCGTGGATGGTCTCAGCTTCAGCCGCCGTTCGGAACAGTCGCGCCACATTGCTGAAACCCTCTTGCTCAGCCTTCTTTGCAAACGCCAAGTACTTCCGGTTCGCCTGGCTCTCGCCCGCGAACGCTTCCTTGAGATTGTTTTCAGTCGTAGCCATGATGGCCCCCTTTGTTTATGCGGCATGCATTGACATCGCGTCCATGCCATGGACGCGACCAGAGATCAATCGTATCAAGCCTTCCCGCACATGATTCTGCTTCCCAGACCTGTATACACTGGTTATGGAAGGACGGCAAGAGACATAAGGGCAGTGACGCGTGACGAGCAGAAGTCAGGAGTCAGAAGTCAGAAGGCGGAAAGCAGATGCTCTTCATTCTGACCCCTGACTTCTGACTCCTGAATCCGGCCTTTGAAGAGCCGCAGGTCTCCCGGTTTGCGGGACGGGACCTGCGCTACGCCCTGAATCCTGAATCCTGACTCCTGAATCCTGCCCTTCCCCACCTACCGCCTACTACCTACCACATACTGACCTTCACCGACTCTCCTGGCACTTTTTGCACTCGTAGTGTAAGACTTTCTGCCCGGAGGGAAGCTGTTCAATCTGAATCTCTGTACAAGCAACGTAGTTTCATTAGGATAGGCAAATCCAGGATTGGCATAGGACGTGCTCTCCATTAGCAGGGGATCGAAATGAACATGCTGGGCCGATGGCGCGATGACGGCCCCAGAAGGAGAAAACAAAATGGCTATTGACCAAGTTCCAGAACAGGAAGTCCTCGGCATGGAGCCGGAAAGTTCAGCCTCGCATGGCAAGTTTCTGTTGGTTTTCCTGGTGCTCGCGGCGCTGGTCGTGGGTGAAATCTACACAATCTCCAAAATCAACTCGATGCGCGGCGCGCTGGAAGCGCAGCAAACCCAGACAAGCAAACAACTGCGCGCGGAGTTCCAGGATCAACTCACCGGCCGCTTGAGCGCGTTCGAACGCACGAGTGCGCAGCAAATGGATGCGCTCAAAGACGAATTGGATGCGGCGTCGAAGCGCGTGGGCGCGACGGGGGGCGAGCTGAAGCACGCCCGCGCCATGGTAGCGCAACTTCAGAACGAGCAGCGCCAACAGTCCGAACAACTTCAAGCAGAACTGGCCCAGAAGGCCGACCAACAGCAAGTGGGCGCGCTGAACCAGGACGTTTCCGCGCAACGCACCGACCTCGATAAGACCAAGACGGCACTCGACTCTGTCCGCTCCGATCTTGGCATGGCCCGCAGCGAGATGGGTACCCTGATCGCCCGCAACCATGATGACATCGAGCAACTCCGCAAGATGGGTGAACGCGACTACTTCGAGTTCACCGCGCAGCGCAAGAACCCTGTGCGCGTGGGGGGAGTCAGCCTGACCCTAACGAAAACGAACGTGAAGCGGCACCGGTTCAATCTGGATTTGCTGGCCGATGACGTCCAGGTGGAAAAGAGAGACCGGACCATCAATGAGCCGATCTTCTTCTACGTAAGCGGTTCAAAAAGGCCTTACGAATTGGTGGTAAATGAAGTAAAACTAGATCAGGTGAAGGGTTACCTTAGCACCCCGAAGAGCGCCAAGGAAGTTGCGGCGCGTTCGCAGGGAGGGCGCTAAGCGAATCCAAAGGGACCCGGTCGTCATGGAGACGGGCCGGGTCTCCAACCCCAGAAAGCTCCAGCAGGGGCAGCATAATTTAGTCCACGGCCTCGGCCGTGGGTGAGTGAACGCCTACACCCCCATTTACCCCATCACAAGCCCCGACAGGGGCGACATATTTTGGCCCACGGCGAGAGCAGGCTAAGGCAGAGTCTCGGGCGAGCAAGACTCTGCGCCAACCGCTGATTGATTCCCAAGAGCCGCGTCATTCGGTATGATACAGACCATGGACGTGGCGGTACGATGTCGTAACTTGCGCAAGACCTATGACGGCAAGGTCGAGGCCGTTCGGGGACTCGATTTGGAGATTCTGACCGGCGAATGCTTCGGGCTGCTGGGCCCGAACGGCGCCGGCAAGACTACGACCATCGAGATACTGGAGGGACTGCTCCCGCAAACGTCCGGCGAAGTCGAGATTCTAGGAAAGACCTGGAAGGCCCACAGCCGGGAACTGCGCGAGGTGTTAGGCATCTCGCTACAGGAGACTCGCCTCGCCGAGAAGCTCACGGTGCGGGAAACACTGGAGCTTTTCGCCAGCTTCTATCGCTATCCACGTTCGACCCTCGAGGTTATGGAAGAAATGGCCCTGACCGAAAAGGCGAATAGCTGGGTCGGGAAGCTCTCCGGAGGCCAGAGACAACGGCTCGCGGTAGCCACCGCTCTGGTGGCCAATCCGAAAATACTGTTTCTCGATGAACCCACAACGGGGCTGGACCCGCAAAGCCGGCGGCAGCTTTGGGACATCATCCGTCAGTTCCAGCGCCGCGGCGGGACCATCCTGCTGACGACGCACTATATGGACGAAGCGGAGCGGCTTTGCAACCGCATCGCGATCATCGATCATGGCCGTGCCATCGCCTCCGGAAGTCCCAACGAATTGATTGAGGAACTTGGCGGGCATCAGATGGTGAAATTTGATGCCACGGGTAATGACCCCCTCGCAACGGAGCTGTGGCGGTCGCTCCCGGGTGTCGAGGCGGTCCATGTGGAAGACGGTAGGGTCATGCTGAGCGTGCGTGAAACTCACGAGACCATCCCCGCCCTGCTGGCGGCCTTGCAGAAGCGCGGCTCGCACCTGCTGCATCTCACCACGCGCCACGCCAGCCTGGAGGATGTCTTCGTTCACCTTACTGGGCGCCACTTGCGCGAGGAGTGAAGGATAGTGCGTGGCGAAACTTTGCGGGGCTAGAGGCTCTGGGTTGGCTGGGTCTTCACGCACATTATGAAAGGGAGGAAACGGTGGCCGATCTGAACCTTGAACACCAAACCGCGGTCCCCTCCGCGCCGGGTGCGAAGTTGCCCACCCTCCCACCAGAAAACCGTCGTTGGGCGGGTTATGGGCAACTGATGATGGCGCGCACAAGGGAGATGTGGCGCGAGCCGGAGGTCATCTTCTGGGTGTTCGTATTTCCCATACTCCTGGCGCTGGGACTGGGGATTGCCTTTCGTAATAAGCCCGCCGAAGTCAATCGTGTGGCCATCGTGGCGGGGGAGGGAGCCGCGCCTACGCTCGACTTGCTGAAAGCCTCTCCGAAGAAAAGCTCGGTTCGAACCGACGTGCTCCCCGAGGCCGACGCTTTCAATCAGTTTCGTCTCGGCAAGTACGACCTGGTGGTGATCCCCCAGGGGGGCGGTAGCCTTGAATACCGATATGACCCGGGGCGTCCAGAGAGCGTGCTGGCCCGCGCCGCCGTGAATGATGCCATGCAGGCCGCGGCGGGGAGAAAGGATGCCCTCCCGACGTCCGATAACGCCTCCAGCGAGCCCGGGGCAAGGTACATCGATTTCCTGATCCCTGGATTGCTGGGCATGAACCTGATGAACTCAGGAATGTGGGGCATCGGTTTTGCGCTGGTGGAGATGCGCCAGCGAAAGTTGCTCAAGCGGTTCGTGGCGACTCCGATGCGGCGGAGCGATTTCCTTCTTGCGCTAGCCAGCAGCCGCCTGGCCCTGATGCTGATTGAGCTTGCCTTGCTGCTCGGATTCGGCGTGCTGGCATTTCAGATGCGAGTGATGGGTTCGTGGGCGTCGATTCTCGTGATCAGCGCGGTCGGAGCGCTATCTTTCGGGGGATTGGGCCTGCTCACGGCCAGCCGCGCCCAGAAAATTGAAACTGTCAGTGGCCTGATCAACGTGGTCATGATGCCGATGTGGATGTTCTCCGGTGTCTTCTTCTCTTACGACCGTTTTCCTGCCATCATTCAGCCGCTGATCAAAGTGCTGCCACTCACTGCACTCAACGATGCTCTGCGCGCCACGATTCTCGGGGGCGCTTCGTTAGCCGCCCAGGGCACACGCCTGCTCATCCTGCTCCTCTGGGGCACCCTCTCGTACCTGCTGGCGCTTCGCTGGTTTCGCTGGACGTAAATCAGGAGTCAGGAGTCAGAAGTCAGGAGTCAGTAGATTAGGCAGTGTGAACTCAGGCTTTCGCATCGCAAACGGGTCTTGCCCTCTACCGTGGGGAGAGGGAATGTGAATTCACTAGGCCAAGGGATTGCAAACGGGTCTTGCCCTCTCCCTGGGGAGAGGGTGGACCGCGACGGCGCTTTCACCAGC
>JBAVYG010000695.1:0-5626 GCA_049698675.1 Terriglobia bacterium | reverse complement strand
CAAATCTTAAGCGCCGTGGGTGGCGCAATCGTCCCCGGGGAAGCCCTGCCCGATCACCTGGCGGAGTTTATCCAACTTCTCCGGCGACGGTTTCTCCGTCGGGCATGCCGCCATGTTTCTCGTGCCGGCGGGCTTCTAATGGCCGAACAAGGCCTCGATGTCACGTCGGGCGTGCACCACATGCATAATACACACGCCCGGTTCCATGATGCGGTAGAGGATCAGATACTGGCCCACCGGGAAGCTGCGATAGCCACGCCGCAACTCGTCACGGCGGCGACCGGCACGGGGATTGTCTCCCAATAATTCGAAGTAGTGTGTCAGCAGATCGATGAATCGGTCGGCGGCTCGCTCATCATCCTCGGCAATATGTTGCCAGATCTTGAGCACATCCCGCCGGGCGCGCCTGGCAAGGCGGTAGGTCACCATCAGGGCTGCTCGCGCTCGTGCAGGTCTCGTGCCTCGCGTTTCAACTCGTTGGCCAGCCTGGGCAATGTTGCGTCGGTATAGTCGCTATAGCGTCCGGCTTCCAGATCAGCCTCGGCTTCTTCGAGCGCCGCCAGTAGCTCCAGTCGCGCCCGCTCGCCTTCCTCCCAGCGCACCATGGCGTCACGCACGGCGTCTTCGACGCTGGGGTAACGACCGCTAGCGACCGCCTTGCGGACAAATGCTTCCTGGTCTGGCGTGAGTTGCACTTCCATCCCTTTCAGCGTAATGCTTGTGTGAAGCCCTGTCAACCTGAAGGCCGCGCTGGGCGTCCTTGCCGCTATTGGCCTACGCTCGGGCTGAGCTCGTTGAGTTTGCGTGCCCAGGATTCAGTCCCGGGTTGCTTCTCCTGAAGCTTGCTGGAGTCTTACGGAGCGCTGCCACCTCGCTGGGGGGCAGTTGGCGCCACTTCCCAACTTCCAGCCCGGCCAAGGTCAGCGGGCCAATGCGCGTGCGGACCAATTTCAGGACCTTGAATCCCACCGCTTCGATCATGCGCCGGACCTCACGGTTTTTCCCTTCCGCGAGCTCGACTTCCAACCAAGTGTATTTTCCGCGGTCTTCAACGCGCCGCACGCTGATGGGGCTTGCCCAATCGCCTCGCTTCATCTCGACCCCGGCATTCAGCCTGGCAACCGTCTCTTCGCTCAGAATCCCGCTGGCCTTCACAAGGTAGGTCCTGGGAACTTTGCTGTGGGGGTTGGTGACATGGTCGGCAAACTCAGTATCGTTAGTCAGGAGCAGAAGGCCGGAGGTGTCCTTGTCCAGCCGCCCCACTGGCGACACCCACTTTCCGATGTCGCCAAGGCACTCGTACACAGTCTTGCGTCCGGCAGGGTCACCGTGACTGGTGATAACACCTTTAGGCTTGTAAAAGAGCAGGTAGGTCTTGCGCGCAGGCTTCAAGCGCTGGCCGTCAAGATGCAGGGTTGCCTGATCCGGCCGCACCCAAAGGTCCGGGTCGCGCACCACCTTGCCGTTTACCTTCAGCCGCCCGGCAAGAATGGCTTCCCGCGCGGCAGAACGCGACGCCAGGCCAAACCGCGAAAGGACGCGGTCAAGGGTCATGGTGGTTTTGGATTTCATCTTGGCAGTGACGGAAACGGTAAAACGAAATTCGAAAATCGAAATACGAAATTCGAAACTGGAAATTCGAAAATCGAAACTCGAAACTAGAAACTAGAAGAACGAAACTAAATGGGAAGCGGTTACTTGAAATTCACAATCCTCGGTATGCTGTGCCATTTTTCGAGTTTCGGTTTTCGAATTTCGATTTTCGAGTGTCCAGTTTCCAATCTCCATTTTCCAGTTTCCAATTCCGAATTTCCAGTTTCCAATTTCAAATCTCAAATTTCAAATCTCAGATTGCTATTTTCCTTCCCACGCCTTGCTGCTCGGCCGCCTCGAGAACCAAATGTGCAGCGACGGCGTCCTGCACCGCGACTCCCACTGACTTGTAGAGCGTAATCTGATCCGGCGAGGTTCGTCCGGGCCGCGCGCCTGAAATCAGCTCGCCGATCTCCGCATGAATGTGCTCTTCCCCAATCAGCCCGTCACGGATCGCCCAGCGCAGATCATTCGAGCCGGAGGGCGGCGGCGCAAGCGCCGCCCCGCGGGTTTCCACTACCACCAACGCTCGCCTTACCGCCTCGCCGTCCAACTCCCGGCCATTAGGGTTCAACCCGACGGAGTTGACGTGCACGCCTGGTTCGAGCCATGCGCCCTTTAGAACAGGCTCCGCGGAGTGTGTCGTGGCGCAAATGACGTCGGCGCCCGCAAAGGCTTCCTTCCCTGCATCGAACACCTTGGTTGGGATCCCCAGCCCACGCGCGATTTCCTCTGCCATGGCGAGGGCACGAGCGCGATTGCGACCCACTACGCGGACCTCTTTGATGGGTCGCACACGCGGGATGACCTTGGCGTGTGCGCGCGCCTGAACTCCCGTCCCCACGATCGCCAGGATACACGCCTCGGGGCGCGCCAGCAGCTTCGTAGCCAGCGCTGAGCCAGCGGCAGTGCGCAGAGCCGTGATCGCTGTGCCGTCCAGCATGGCGCGCGCCGAGCCCGTGTGCGCGTCGAAAACCAGAATCACGGCTTGATGGCTCGGCAAACCCAGCGCGGCGTTTTCCGGGAAAACACTCACCAATTTGGCCGAGAGAGTTTGCGTGGAACCCAGGAAGACGGGCATGACGCCCAGCAAGCCTCCCCGCTCGCGAACCTGCGTCACAATGCGCGGCGGCATGGAGACGCGCCCGGCGCTCAGTTCGACCATCGCCGGACCGAGCGCCTCCACCAAGCGGTCCAAGTCCAGCAGGCTTTCGACCTCGTGTCGATTCAGGACCAGCATAGTCGAGAGTTAAGAGTCGAGAGTCGAGAGTCAAGCGTCCACAACCACATTTTGTTACCAGCCGTCTGTTCTCAACTCTCGACTCTCGACTCTTGACTCTCAACTTTTTCCTAGGAACGAAACCTCGTCGAGGCGAATGAAATCTTGCACCATCGGTTCGGGCGAGGCGTCCAGTTCATTGATTGGCCCGAAAAACGCCACGCACCCATCGACTAGGAACACGACTCGGTCAGCCAGCTTGCGTGCCAGTTTCACATCGTGGGTCACCACCACCGAGGTGAGGCCCGTCTGGCGCTTCAGTTTCAGAATCAGGTCAGCAATGGTCTGCGCCATCAGCGGGTCCACCATGGTCGTGGGCTCGTCGTAGAGAATCGCTTCCGGCTTGGCGGCAAGGGCCCGCGCGATGGCCACCGCGCGCTTCATGCCGGTGCTCAGGTCCGAAGGCATGAGATCGCGGACACCATGCAGTTCCACCAGCGCTAAGAGTTCACCGACTCGGGCCTGAATTCTATCTTCATCGAGCGCCAGCCCGTATTCCGCACGCTCCCGCAGAGGGTAGGCAACATTCTCGCCCACCGTCAGTGAATCGAACAGCGCCCCCGATTGAAAAACCATGGTCACGCGGCGCCGGACGTCAAACAACTCTTCCTCGGGCATCTTCGAAACTTCCAGGCCGGCAACGAAAACCTGTCCGGTGTCCGGTTGCAGAAAGCCCAGAATGTGCTTAAGGGTTACACTCTTCCCCACCCCGCTTTTCCCCAGCACGACCACCATCTCGCCCCGGCGCACCTCAAAATTCACGTCCTCTAGCACCGGCTGTTCGTCAAACGCCTTGTAAACGTGGACGAACTGAAAATACGGGGACTCGAAACTTTCAGATTCTGAGTTGCTCGTCATGTGCGGCCACTTCGCTCCCCAGAAAACACCGGAAATGCCCCCAATTCGGCCACTACGGTTTGATTGCTGTGAACCTCTAATTGCCGCCGCACCTTCTCATACTCCTCAGGCGTATTTGCATTATAGAAAATGCGGGGGGAGAATCCTGCGCGCGCAAACTCGGCCTTGCTGATGGTGCGCCGCTGAACCTTCTTGAAGAATCGACCCACCTGATTCTGTCCCAAGGTGAGGCTGGAGCGGACGGTCGAGAGTACACGCCGTCGTAGTACCGCACAAAGTGGGTACACTCCCTTCGCCCAAGGCGGGGGAAGCGTTGCCGAAGCGCGGCTTACTAATGCTTGTTCGCAGAGGTAGCGAAGAAATCCGGCGTCCATAAGGGGCATGTCGCAACTCAAGAACAAGCTGAATTCTGTGCGCGCCCTGCGCAACCCGGTATGAATACCGCCCAGAGGCCCCTGGCCCGGGATTTCATCTTCGTAAACCTGAATCCCTGCCTCGGGGAATCTGTCGGGAGGCCCGATGATTGACACCGAACGACAAATGGCACGCAGCAAGCGAATCTGCCGGTCCACCATGCTCTCTGAACCTAACGGCAACCTGGCTTTGTCAAATCCCATGCGCCGACTCGCTCCACCCGCGAGTACGAAACCCGAAACCTCACTGAATCGGTGCGGCCTGTTCATGGGGAATCTTGACCTGAACCTGTGCCTGGCATCTCGACCTTGCGCTCCAGGCCGATCAACAGGAATCTGCCGTCGTTGCTCAGCGTGGGCAGGTAGACATAGTGCTTTTCGGGAAGCTCGAACGCAAGAGCATCAGGCGAGCCGGCATTAGCCTCTCGCGCCTGGAAAACCTGATCGTCCAAGAACTCCCGCCAATCCTCTTCGATCATCTGGTGGAACTTCTCCAGGCTCGGCGCATCTGTCTTCAGGAATTTGCCCGGGTCAATCAAGGTGTAGGCGCTGCGAAAATCGTGCAGGTGCAGCGCCGCGATGAAGCGGTACAGGCTGTTATCAGGACCGGGTAAGTATTCCGTTTGGGCAGGAACGTAGGCTTGCCCGTCCCAGTGATAAACGCATCTTGCGCTGAAGCCACGATGCCCGCCGGGCTCGAATTGCAGAAGTCCAGGGTCTGCCCGCCCGATTACGATCATGTCTGTTTGGTCAAGCTTCGCGTTATCCTGAAATTCAATCTGGCCGTGGTCGAGGGCATTGTAGCGGTTATCTCCGCCCTGACTGTCCCAGAGTAAGGCGGCCTCATGTTCCCGCACCTGAAATATCGCCGGGTAAGGCACGTCCTCTTCCCCCACCACATTCACCACGGCAATGCAACGACCCGTGCTTTTCCCGAGCCGGACGACTTTGAATTGAATATTCTCTGCTGGGGCGGCAAGGCGTGAGGCTTTCCAGCGAGTCCCATCCCAAGAGAGCAAATAAAGTCCCCGCGAAGAAGGAGGGGACGCCTGCTCCTGGGCATCCTCCTGGCTCGTTTCGGTGACCAGCACCTTCAGTACAACTTCTGAAACTCCGTCGCCATCCAGGTCCCCCAATTCAATTAGCTCAACGGCGGAGGATTCACTTGAGGCCTCGTCTTGCTTCTTCACCGTAGTGTCGAAGGCTTGACCCAACACGCCAAGATCGGGGACGAGAACGTTTCCCAAGACAGCCTGAATCCCAGCCAGCATTTCGTCGCCTTGCTCAGCCGCAGATGGCTGTGACGGCTCAGAGCCCGTCTCAACCTGCCCTTCCTTACCCTCTGGAGTGGGCTGGTCCGCAGGATTCTGGGGTTCCTGCGGGGCTTGGCTTTTAGTTTGGTCTTGCTGGTCGGGAGGAGTGTCTTGGACCAGTCGCAGCCGATGTTGCCACGAATTGCCGACGGTTGGAGCTCCCAAACCTG
>JBAVYG010000694.1:0-7286 GCA_049698675.1 Terriglobia bacterium | reverse complement strand
GATGGTCAGCGTGCCGGTGAGCGTGCCGGTGGCCGTGGGTGTGAAGGTCACGTTGATCGTGCAGGAACCGCTGGCCGCGACACTGCCCGCGCAGGTGTTGGATGGTGAGCCCAAAGAGAAGTTGGCGCTATCAATGATGCTGGTGATGGTGAGCGCGGCGTTGCCCGTGTTGCTCAGGGTGACCGGCTGAGACGTGCTCGTCGTCCCCACGCCCTGATTGCTGAACGTCAGGCTGCCAGGCGAGACGCCGGCCACCGGCACCGGAGTTGTGACGCCCGTCCCCGTCAAATCCACCGTCTGCGGACTGTTGGAGGCGTTGTCGGTGAAATTGAGTGAGGCGCTAAGGCTCCCCGTCGCGGACGGAGTGAACGTCACGCTGACCGTGCAAGTGTTGTCGGGCGTGACTGTGGCCCCCGTGCAAGTGTCGGCGCTCGTCGCAAAGTCGCTGGCGTTCGTACCGCCGATCGTGACCGTCGAGATGGTGAGGTTACCCGTGCCGGTGTTGGTGACGGTCTCCACCTGGGCTGGGCTCGTCGTGCTCGTGGGCTGATTGCCGAAACTTAAACTCGGAGCGGAGAAGCCCACCGAGATCAACGAAATGAAGCTGCTCACCAGGTTCGAGACATTGACCGTCCCGATTCCAGTGGTGAAGTCCCACCCGGTCGCGGCGCCGAAGGCCGGTTGATAGGCCTGCGACGATGTGGAAAGCACGCCATAGGTGCCCGAGGGCAGATAGCAGTCTATCGTCCCCGAGCAAGGCACGTCGTTATCGCCACCCGTCCCCGTTCCTGTGTAGAGAAGCGGAATCTGGGTTACGTCGTAGAAGATACAGTTGCTGGCCACCGTATTGCCAAGAGCGGATTTACAAGACGTGCTGCCGCCGACGCCGTACTCCGTCGCAGCGCGTGAGTAATATTCGGAATCCGGGTTACCCCACCGGCTCCCGGAAGCCTGATTGGCAAGCGACTGAATGGCCGCCCAGACGGGCGCGGAAGCCGACGTCCCGCCAGCAGAGACCCACGTGTCGGGAGCGCCGCTGCAAGGCAGGCCATCGTTGTTCGGGTCAGAAAAGCAAATTATGTAGGCGTGCCCCCAGGCTGGGGATCCCGTGGAAGCGAAGAGCGAAACATCGGGAATGTCCCGCACGCCATCGCTCGGGTTACCGATGAACCCGGACTGCCACGAGGGCTTGGGATATCCGGCGCAGGTGCCACTCACCACGCCGGCGGTACTCGGCGCGCCGGTGGCGCAGCCGCTGGGGCCACCGCCACCTGCGCCGATGTTTAGGAGGCCGTACGTGTCAACATCGGTGGCATTATTGCAAAGTCCGCTCGAGCCATAGGTGGGCAAGACTCCCAGATAATCGCCGATCAGCACACTGGCGCAGGTTTCGTTCCAGGGAATCTCGGGAATATACGAAAGGGCCGACCCGTAGTTGGCGGCGTTGGTTGCGTTCCAGTAGGTGGCGTTAGTGCCTTCGTAACTATCGGCAAAGTCAGTCCCGCCCACTGACACGTTGTAGGGTGTGGTGGTGAATCCACTGACGGTGATTCCGTATTTGGCGTAATCTTTGTCTCCTTCGTTCTGGTCCGAATAGGCCGCCCCCGAGTCGCCCGAGGAAACGAAGACGGAGACACCCTCCGTCACCGCCTGCTGGTACACAGAGTTAACGTAGGCGTTGGCCGCCGCGCCGAGCAGGGACTCGGATATACCCATACTGGAGCTGACAATAGCTGGCGGCGAGCCGCCGTTGATAAGGTTCTGTAGGGCAATGAAAAAGCCCAGGTTGGTTTCGGTGTCCGAGCAGGACGCCAGCTCGATAGCCGCGCTGGGAGCCCCCGCCGTCGCCATTTCCACATCGAGCGCTGCCTCCGCGTCGGGACCGTCGGAGCCGCTGACGACGCCTGGATCAGTGCAGTTATTTGTGGGACTGCTGGGCGGGTGGACCTGGGTCAGGGAGCCAAGGGGGTACGCTGAGGCAAGCCCAAAGACGGAGCGGTAATCACTCCAGTCCTGCGTGGTGTAAAGGTCGGTATCCTCGATCAACACGATCGTCTGGCCCTGGCCTGAAATGCCCTGCGCAAAGGCAGGGTTGAAGTTGTAGATCGTCCACAAGTCCGCCGGCGCAACCAACCAGGGGCCGCTGCTCGTGACCGTGTAATTGGCGTGCCGCCGAAGCGTCGAGTGAGCCCTGAAGTCATTCAGGGAAACGACGCCCGCCACCGTTGAAGCCAGCGCCGCCGGAATCTGCGGGTCGCTCATATTGGCGATATGGGCTTGGCCGTTCACCAGCAAGTGATGGATCTCCGTGTGGAAGGCTTGGCGGATCTGGCCCGCCGAGCCGGTGAAGTCGATAACCATTTGGTTGGGATAGACCAAGTTGACCTTGAACCCCTGCGACTGGAGCCAATCCGTCACCCTGGCGACTTCAGCCGGCGCGACGCCGTACCTCTGCCCAAATTCCGTCGCCGTGATCCAATGGTGAAAAAGCGGCGACGCGTGATCGTGGATATCATTGATGAACTGCTGGAGTGCTTGCTCCTGCGCCGGAGACCGGCGCAACTGGAGCATCATGTGGTTGAGTGTCAGGTCGTCCGAGACTCGCCCGCGATCGTTCTTCGCATTTGCTTCCGGGCGCGTGTTGCCCCTGAGGGTAACCAGCCCGGCTTGTCCCGCGTCCGGCGCGGGGAGCGCGCTTGCTTGCAGGCGGTTTCCTGCCCCAACCGTCGTGGTCAAGGTCTGCGCGTGCAGGCCCGCCGCACTCAACATCAAAAACGCAACACTCCAATAAATTCGGCGCATGGGAATCTCCTTTTTATTTGCCGTTTGCTTCTGGAGCGGCGATGTCCCCATCGCGGCCCTTTTTGCCGGTCCTCTACCGCCGGCCTTACGTCGCCATCTCATCCCGCCAACACCCGCGCTGTGGCGGGATTCACCCGCCATTACGACGCTCCTATCTTGTAACTTCTTGCTTCCGACCCCTGCTTCGACAATCGGCAGTCGAAAATCGGCAATTCGCGCGCACAGGAGAGAGGGTCCGTGCCAAAACTATCGGCGGCACGAAGGAAGCCATTAGCAATCAGCCGTCAGAGGCCAGCTAAGGAAAAACCGGTAGGCTGTTTGCTGATAGCTGAGAGCTGACGACTGGCAGCTTTGTATACGCCCGCCCTCCGGTATGTCCACTGTTCCTCTCGTGCGATGCCAAAGTCAATGAAACAGGATGATATCGGGATGATAAATGGATGACCGGCATGGGAAGACAAAATCTCAGGGCTGGGAAGAGATTTGCATTGACTGGCATCTGAATCTAGCCAGTGCTAGAATATGCCCATAGTTCGGGCGTAGTCATGAAAGTGAGCACCCATCTTCCACACTCGATCCGTTTCGGAAACTTTGAGCTCGATACTCACGCAGGAGAACTGTGGGCCGGAAACGAAAAGGTCCACCTGCAAGAACAGCCGTTGCAGATTCTGATGATGCTCCTCGAGCGCGCCGATGACGTAGTGACGCGCGAGGAGATACACCGCATCCTCTGGCCGGGGCAATCTTTCGGTGATCATGAAAACAGCCTGAATCACGCGATTCGCCGATTGCGCGAGGCGCTGGATGACCCGGCGGAGCACCCGCGCTTTATCGAGACCCTGCCGCGCCACGGCTACCGCTTCATGGCACGGGTGGAAGCCCTCACCCCCGGCCCCTCTACCTTGGGGAAAAGGTGCTCCGCCGCGCCCTTCCTCTGGATCGAATCCATCGCCGTCCTGCCGTTCGAAAATCTCTTCGGGCGATCCCGAACAGGAATACTTCGCCGACGGCATGACCGACGCACTGATCACCGATCTGATTAAGATCAGCGCGCTGCGCTTGATTTCGCGGACCACGGTCATGCGTTACAAGGAAAGCAAGAAGCCCCTGCCGCAGATTGCCAAAGAGTTGAATGTGGATGCCGTGGTGCAAGGCACGGTGCTGCGCTCGGGCAATCGCGTGCGAGTCTCCGCGCAACTGATCCGACCTACCCCCGAAAGCCATCTATGGGTGGAGAGCTACGAGCGCGACCTGGGTGACGTTTTAAGCGTGCAGGCGGAGGTCACACAGGCAATTGCCCGGGAGATCAGGCGCACGCTCACTCCGACGGAACAAGCCGCGTGAGCAAGACCCGGCCGGTTGATCCAGAAGCCTAGCAACTATACCTCCAAGGAAATCTCCGGAATCTGCGGCAGTCCGAAAGCGTCTAGAGGACGCAGTCGCGGTGCCCTTACCATGTCAAACCGGCTCGCCTCGTCTTTCATGGGGCGATTGCATCGTGGTGAGAACCAGCATAATATCTCCGCGCTCACAGATGTAGGTTTGAGACTTCTCGACTTGTTTTGCGCGGCGGAGTGCCGGAGAGCTGACCATGAACATTATTAGCATCGGTGAAGTATTATGGGACGTATTCGGGGACACGGAACACCTGGGTGGAGCTGCTTTCAATTTTGGCGCGCACGCCAAAATATTGGGGCACTCGGTATCCTTGATCAGCGCCGTAGGCAAGGACCCAAGGGGTCGACGCATCCTGGAAAGGATGGACGCTATGGGCCTGCCTACGCGTTTCGTCCGCCAGGAGAAGGCTCACCCCACCGGGATAGTCACCGTCAGCCTCGACACCTCAGGCCGGCCGCATTTCATCATTCACCGGCCCGCTGCCTACGACTTCCCCGATCTCTCGGATGGGGACCTCGGAGAACTTTCATCCCGCCAGCCTGACTGGATTTATTTCGGAACGCTGTTTCAGATGAGCCCCAAAGCAAAAGCGCTGACCTTGAAGGTGATTGAGGCCAACCCGGAAGCCCGACGCTTCTACGATGTGAACCTGCGTGAGAATTGTTATGAGGCCTCGCTGGTCAATGAATTGATGTCCCTCGCCACGGCCGTGAAGCTCAATGACCAGGAAGTCGATATGATCCAGTCCATGTTTGGCTGGTCATATCGTTCGCTGCAGGATTTTTGCCAAGGCACAGCACGTAAATTTGGATGGGAGGCAGTCTGTGTAACGCGGGGGGAAGAAGGGTGCGTGCTGTTGGTGGGGGACAATTATGTCGAAGCGCAAGGGTACGAGGTTCACGTCGCGGATACGGTAGGAGCCGGCGACGCCTTCGCCGCCGCCTTCGTCCACGGCATGGGATGGGGATGGCCTGCCCAGGAAGTGGCTGATTTCGCAAACCGAGTTGGGGCCTTGGTCGCCAGCCGCCCCGGCGGAACGCCTTCCTGGACTATCGAAGAAGTAGACGCGCTTTCGAGGGGGTAGCGCGGACCTCCGCTTTTGAGGTCCGCGGCTCTTATCCGGTGATGGGTTCCCCTGTTCTGTTCGAGCGCCTTGTGGTGTCTCCGCGCTCCACCATCTCGTACACCGCTCCGCAGCTTCAGAACCGCGGACCTCAAAAGCGGAGGTCCGCGCTACCAACTCAATCCTCCAAAGTCGAGAGGTCTCCCGTAGGCAAACCCAGTTCCCAGGCCTTAAGAACGCGCCGCATAATCTTCCCGCTGCGCGTTTTGGGGAGCTTTTGTTTGAACTCGATCTCACGGGGCGCTGCATGTGACGCCAGCTTCTGGCGGACGAATTTCTGGATCTCATCTTTCAATTCGTCGCTGGGTTGGTATCCTTCGCGGAGCGAAATAAACGCTTTAATGATGTGGCCGCGCAAAGCGTCCGGCTTTCCGATCACTCCGGCCTCGGCTACCGCTGGGTGCTCCACGAGGCAACTCTCCACCTCGAATGGTCCCACATTCTCACCCGCCGTGATGATGAGGTCATCCACACGGCCCTGAAACCAGAAATACCCATCCGGGTCGCGGTAGGCGCTATCGCCGGTGACGTACCACTCCGGAATGCGAAAATAGGCCCGGTAACGTGCCGGCTGTTTCCAGATGGTCGGCATCATGCCGGGCCAGCCAGGCTTGATCACCAGATTCCCCAAAGTATTGGGCGGCAACTCCTTACCATCGTCATCCACGATGCTCGCCGTGACGCCCGGAACGGGCCTTCCCATTGAACCGGGGCGAATGGTCATG
The DNA here is from genome assembly GCA_049698675.1 of Terriglobia bacterium. Lineage (GTDB taxonomy): Bacteria > Acidobacteriota > Terriglobia > UBA7540 > UBA7540 > CAVROP01. The sequence goes on along the minus strand of JBAVYG010000694.1, from coordinate 1,238 downwards.
GAGGGATAGTTTGAAATGAGGATATGACCAGTTTCGGTCATCCACCAGTTATCGTGGATCCTTCGCCCGTAAGTTTTCCAACCCCACCATACGACTTCCGGATTCAAGGGTTCCCCCACGCTCAGGACGTGCCTGAGGGAGGAGAAATCGTACCGCTTCGCCACCTCCTCACCGGCTGCCATCAACATGCGGAATGCCGTGGGAGCGCTATACCAGATGTTTACCCGGAACTTCTCAATCGTGCGGTACCACTCACTTGGGTTAAAGCGGCCGCCGCGAATCAAGTTGGTCGCTCCATTCAACCAGGGCGCGAAAATTCCGTAGGAGGTGCCCGTTACCCAGCCGGGGTCCGCCGTACACCAATAAACATCGTCTTCCTGAAGGTCGAGGACCCACCTGCCGGTCATCCAATGGCCGAGCATGGCACGCTGCGCGTGGAGCACGCCCTTGGGCTTGCCGGTAGAGCCAGAGGTGTAGTGGATGATCAGCGGATCATCCAGTGTCAGCCACTCGATTTCGGTCGTGTCCTCCGCCCCGTCCACCAACGCTTCGAAACTATAATGCCCTTGGGGCAATCCGTCGGAACCCGCGCCGACCAGGATCACGTGCTTGAGCGCCGGCAGTTCCCATTGCGGGACTCGGTCCAGCAGTGCGGAAGAGGTCACCAGGGCCACGGCTTCGGCGTTCGCCATGCGATCGCGAACCGCGTCTTCCATGAAAGCTTCGAAAAGCGGGCTTGGGATGGCCCCGATCTTCAAGATTCCAAGAATGGCGATATAAAGCTCCGGCCGACGCCCCAGGAACACAAAGACGCGGTCCCCTTTTACAACTCCAAGCTTCCTCAGGACGTTGGCAAAGCGATTCGACTGAAGCGAGAGGTCCTCGAAAGTGAACCGCGCCGTGTATTCGCGGTCGGTATAAATCAGAGCGAGCTTATTCCGCCGGCCTCGGGTCAGATGCCTGTCGATGGCCTCATGCGCCATGTTCACCTTGCCGGTGTGGCTCCAATCAAACTCCTTATGAGCATCCTCCCACCTGAAGCTCTTGTAAGCGGCCTCATAATCCTGCAAGTGATGCTTCCCAGGAGCATCCGTCGGATCCAATACGTTGTTCACATTCACCGGCATCTTCGTAGCCATGATCACGACCTCGTTCCCAATTCCAGTCAGACAGGGACCGTTTCTACAACCTACGGGTGTCATTCCGAGCGCAGCGAGGAATCTCGCTCTGCGCTGAGG
>JBAVYG010000693.1:0-13565 GCA_049698675.1 Terriglobia bacterium | reverse complement strand
GAGGAGAGACTCTCGGGCTAACCCCGAGGTGGAGCGCAAAAAGCCGGTCCAAGTGACCGGCACACACACTGGAAATAACCCCTGCACAACCTCAGCGCCGCCAAAATGAATTCTTATGCGACCTGATCCCCAAGTTGCCACACAGACTCCGACGGGGTTGAAATTGAGTAGCCATGGGCAAGGGCACGGTTTTGGTGCCCGCCGCCCACGGATGGCGCCCCCATTAATCCTACCGACCCCGAAGGGGGTCGAACCGTTCGGCCCCTCCAGGGCCGAGAGGGTTTTCGATGCACGGTTACCGTGGGTTTCACCCACGGCTACTCATGTAGCTCCCCTTCGGGGAGCAGGGAACGGCCAAACCTCTTCCAGCCGCACTCGTCGAACCAACGGCTTGCCTTGGTCACAGTTGGGACGCCACCTCGGCGTTCGATGTCTTTACACCTTTGGGCTAGCGCCGGCACCTGCCCCGGCTGGCTGGGACTCTTGCCACCACCACTGAGGGCCGACGGCGGTGCGCCTCACTCACTTCTCCTCGACAATCGCGAGGTCCCAGGGTTTAAGCGTAATCGACTGTGAGGGGGCCACCGCAGCCTGACCCAGCAAATCCCGGCCCGCACCGTAGGGATATACAAAGGTCTGAGTTTCACTCGAGTAGTTCAGGTAGTAGTGGATGGTTTTGCCTTTGCGGTTTACGCCGTGTTTGACGCGCACCGGCTGGGGTAGCTGCTGGTCGGGGCCGCTCAATCCGGCGAGTTTCAGCACGTCCAGCAGCACTTTTTCCTGCAGCGTCTGCGAGAGGAGGCTGCCTTCGTAGGTCAGCGTGCCTGCGCCGAAATGGTTACGCGCGATGGCCGGATACTTTCCGAAAAAGGGATGGTCGTAATAGGCCAAGGGCTGCGCGCCTTCCAGGATCAGCATTTCGGCCCAGTCGGAGACCCGGTTGTCAGCGCCCGCCTGAAACGGGTCACCCTTAAGCGCCACGGGCTGCCGCAAATTCGAGAACTCTTGGTAGCGGAAGCCCGCCGCTTTCCGCAAAGGTCCAGGCGCCATCGACCAACGTACTGTTGAGTACTCGTTGCAGAAGCCGCTCTTGAACGCCATAACCACGTGACCACCCTGGTAGACGTAGTCAGCCAGTTTGTTCAGCAAGTCGTCGCTCGCAATGTAAAGCGGAGGGACAACGATCATCTTGTAGTTTGATAGGTTCGTGCTGTCAGGGAAGATGAAATCGACCCCGACATTCAGCTTGTACAGGGCGCCATACATACCGGATAGAACTGAGCGGTAGTCCGCGTGGTCGCTGAAGGGCATGAACTGGATGCCGTGATAGGAATCATCGCTGTACAGAATGGCGACCTTGTTGGGACGCTTGAAGTCGACAATTTCCGGCCCCACGCGCTCGAGCTCATGTGCCGTGCGGCTGACCTCCGCATAGGCGCGATTGGGTTCGAGGTCGTGCGCGAGGACGCCTTTCCAGTACGTTTCCTGGCCGTAGTGGAGGGAGTGCCAATGCCAGTACTCCACCATGTTTGCGCCGGAAGAAATGTGGGTGTAAACATCCAGGCGGATCTGGCCGTCGTAAGGAGGGTATTGCCGCTTGGAGTCCCACCCAATCGTCTGCGCGTTGGTCTCCGTCACCAGGTAGTTGGTCTGCTTGAGCGAGCGAGTGTAGTCCCCGGCCATGCTGGGGGATTCCCCGTCGTAGCGGTCCTGCGTTTCGTGGTAGGGATTGGCCGCCATAATATCGAGGGAGCGGGAGATATCCTCCTCATTCACATCGGGGCGCGGCGGACCCGCAAGGTCCTGGGTGACGAACTGGTCGGGTCGCTTGTACTCGTTCACCAGGGCAGCCTGCCAATTCAGGAAGTCGGTGGTCAGCGACTGCTGGTATCGCTCCCACTCCAGCTTCCAGCCAGGATTGAGGATTCCGTCGCGGGGCGGCACTTCGGTCCAGTCGTAGAGCCTCTGGCCCCAATAGTTCAGCCCCCAAATCTCATCCAGCTTATCCACGCTTTTGAACTTGGCGCGAAGGTAATTGACAAAACCCACTTGCACATCGAGGTTGGCCACGCCCGCCGATGAGGTTTCGTTGTCGATTTGATAGCCGATCACCGCAGGGTTGTCCTTGTAGTGCTGGGCGATTTTGCGAATCACGCGCTCGCAGTAGTAGCGATAGGTGGGATTCGACAGGTCGGTATTCTGACGCATGCCATAGGTGATGGTCTTGCCGTCCAGCCGGGTGACGACGATTTCCGGATGTTTCTTGTAGAGCCACGCCGGAATGGAGTAGGTCGGCGTCCCCATGATGACCTTGATCCCGGCCTTGTGCATGCGCTCCACCACGCGGTCCATCCAGCCGAATTCGAAGCGGCCGTCTTCCGGTTCCCACAAACCCCAACTGGACTCGCCCATGCGAACTACCGTGAGGCCAGCCTGCTGCATCAGTTGCGCATCCTGCTCCAGCCGCTCATAAGGCATGTACTCCGTGTAGTACGCAGCGCCGTAAAGGATGCTGTCCATCTCGTTGGGCGCAAAGGCCGGCTTGGCTTGTGACCATACAGTGTGGGGGGCCAAGAATAAGAAAATGACCGCGAGGGCGGGGATCGAGCTTTGCAGAATTCGCTTCATTTCAAGCTTCCTCCATCGAATTATTGAAAGCAACGTACCAGGATTCGCAATTCTACGCTCAATAAACGCCTACGGCGATTTTGGATTTTAGATTTTGGATTTTGGATTATACGCACCTACCACCTGCTGATCCTCTGAGGTGCCAGGCAGGCGGAATTCAGAAGGCAGCAAGCAGTGCTTTCCGCACCTATCAACTATTATTTACTGCCTGCTGAGCTTTCGACTGTCGACTGTTGACTGTCGACTTGTCGGGCAGCATTGCGAATCTGAGGTATGTTCCGCCAGAGGGCGACTATTCATTAATCTCGAAACCGCCTTGCGCGCCCTCCACCGAGCTGGGACCGACCCATACGGTAACGCGCGCCGGTTCCGTATTCCGAAAGGCACTTGCTCAGGCCAAACCATAGAACACATCGAGCCGCTGGATCGTCCCCAAGCGGTCGAAGACGGCAGCACTCGTCGCCGCATCTAACCTCAGTCCATCGACAAGTTGCGATATTGCGTCGGCAAAGGTCACACGGATGTGCTGCGGGCCGCTTCGATGCGCTACCACAGGAACCTGACAGTAAGTAAAGGCCACCGTGTCCCTCTCCAGATTTAGCGTCCCCTGGTTGCCTTTGACATCCCAATGGTGAAACCTCTTAGACTCGGCAAGAAACTCTGTCCTGGAAGTGAGCTGGGGAACGAAAGCAAGCTCTCCATTTTCAACATGAACGCCCATCTCGCCCATGCGAGCGATGAAGTCTTCCTTTACCTGGCCGGTCATTCCCGGCTGCTGTGCCCCGGCGAATCCCGGAGTGTGCGAATACGGATCCGTGGGAATAGCACCGAAGACCGCTGGAGACTTGTGTACTCCCAGCCCGTCATAAACGCTGTTGTAATGGGCTCTCAGTTGTTGAAGGATGGATTCATCAGCGCGGCTCGCGACCGCTCGCTCCAACACCTCGCGCACAGCAAGCAGCAGCTTTGAGACCATGTGCCAGTAAATGCACCCAAGTCCTTCGTACTTGTAGAACGTGCCAGAGCGCCCAGTGAACGATTGATGGTCGAACACCTTCTCATAGAGGCCGAGGATCTGTTGTTCTTCTTTTTTCGCAAGCTGACGGAAGTCGCTCTTCTTCAGCTCATGCAGCACTTGCTTAAGAATCACCGAGTTGCGAAACGAGGCATTAAAGTGAATGCCGCCTCCTACATCACGAACAACTATGCGGTGATCGTCCCGCTCCAGCATGGACATCAGCAGCTTCGACTTCTCGACTTCGCACTGCGGCACATTGTTCTTTTCGAGAAAGTATGGCAGCGGCCGGTCAGGATACAGAATGTAGCTGTTCTGGTCGGCGCGGTACAGACTGCTGTTTCGAAGCACTTCCAACAGAGCCACGCCTTGGGCGGGTGTGAGCGCTCCAGAACTTAGCACCGCCACCTGGCCCTCCAACATCTCGTGCAGTCTCCGAATCCTGATCTCGTCTCCCGCGATTGTCATCAGATTGTACGAATGGTAGAGCCCATCGCTCCTGCGATTGGCGTGGATCGAATGATCGATGTGCTTCAAGGCGGAATCACAGAACGACTGCAACCGCGCAGCAGATACCACGCTTCGTTCTCCGGAAATACCTTGCACGTAGAGCTTCTCCCGATAGATCGATCCGGCACTTCCGAGCGCGTCTAGAATTGACTTGCGGTCGCGGTCCGAGATTGGAGCATTAAGAAGCGGCAGGTAGCTTTGCAGCGTGTCGAACACTTGTCCGAACAGCACCGCCAGTTCCGCCGACAGCTCAATTTCTCCTCCTTGCTCCTGTGTGAACAGTTCGCGTGTGAAAACCAGGAAGCGCCGCAAATAGTACAGCGTAACCATCGAAGCGCCCGCGCCAACCAGCGCGTTATTCGCATCGTTCCACTCGGGCCGTTGCGTATTCATCCATATGCCGACTTCCGGAACGTAGTTCGACAGCTTCGTCAGGATCACAATAAGAAGCTTTTCCGCCAGATTAGCGCGAGCAACCTGACCGTCACGAGTGAACAACGCCTTTCCGTCCGCTCCAAGCTCCGACGAGAGCTTCATGGCCTTGCGATGCGCCACGCGGTCAAAGCTAATTGTGTTCCGCGAATCCTCAAGCAGCGACTCATAGGGCATGATGCGATACGGCGCGTTCGCATAGGCGAATACGGCGCGCGACAGCAGCTTTCGCAGGCTGTCCGGGTAGTGCCGCTTGGCCTGCTCAAGCAACTTCAGCAGGTAGATGACTTGGTGATCTCCCCAGTAGCCGATGTACGACCACGGGTCATGCGGATCAATGATTTCCCACTCGTAGCCGTTGCTGGAGATACGGTATGGGTTATAACCATCGGCCGTTGAGGAGTCCAGAAACTTATAGATCATGCTTTCGGCAAAGCCGGGAAATGACACGCTGAGGGCTTCCCAGTTCTGAAAGATGTCGCGCCAGTTTCCTTGGTAGCTCAGCATCTTACGACCGTGATCATCCTTCACCTTGATTTCGAATATGTTCCACGGCCGACTCGGGTCACCATGACGGCGGCTGAAAGTCAGCGGCAGATACTCATTTGCAAGTCTCTCCAAATCCGGATCCTGCTGTTCGCGCACTTGCTCGAGGAGGACGCGGTGCAGTAGCGACTCCGGCAATTCTTCAAGAAAGGCTTTGTGCTTCCGTGCGACCTGCCGATTGGCCTTCGAGATGAACAGCTTCAGATCCGCACGCGAAATCCAGTAGTTATCGTTCGGAATGCCACCGCGCATCACGTTGAAGAGGGCGCTCGAAAAATGGTGCCAGATGGCCGGCTCGTCCTGAGTTAGCTGGAGCCCGTCTGCCCCGGCCACAATTCTCACGAGGTTCTGCGTGCCTCGGGCAACGTCCTCATCAATCTCCGCTGCGATGGTCTCAAGGGAATGAAGGTCCTGAATGATAGACCTCACTCCCGCCGCGTCCTGGTTGACTTCGGAGACGATCTTCCATTCCTTCTCGCCCTGGGCGGGCAACGTGAGTGATGCCTTCAGAAAATAGGCGCCGCGGCGCCCATGAATATCTGTCTCTTGCGTAACGGTGCTGCCCCGGCGGAACGCGTCTAGCTGAACGCTGCAGAGCAGCCGCGCCCCAGCATCCAATCCTACGGACCACGCAATGTTAACGCGAAGCGACTCGCTGGGTTCTGGCCTGTCAACAGGAATCGACGATAGACGAAAGAGAGCAAGCCCTGTCGTGCGCTCCAGTTCCGTGCGCTTGTAACCATCCACAAGCGTGCTGTATTCCAACTGGAATCGTCGCGTGACGCCGCACGGCAAAACATTCTGAATACCATCGAGCAGCTCGACCGTGACCGCATCGGCGCTGTGATTAACCAGTTGTGCGCGGCGCACAAACCCAAAACGCTCGCTCGTCATCCATCCATACGAGAACGTCAAGGCAAGATCATGGTTCACTTCTTCAAAGATGATCTTGTTTCCATACACGCTCTTGTACAGATTGCGCGACACATGATGGCGTCCCTCGAGTTGCCCTGAGAACGGCTCCCATAGCACGACTCCGCCGTCTCCTATAACACGAATGATCGTTTTGCTTCCCGTGTGCTCGCAGCCATCGTAGATTCGATCATCGGGGTAATACGGAAATAGCGCGTGGTCGGGATCTTTGCGGCCCGCAGTCAGGCCGCCGTTGCTTGAAATGAAGAGCCAATGATCCGAGTCGCTGACGATACTCATGAAGAACGGCGGAATCGCATCGTAGTGTGCGATGCGATAGTACCGTTCACCGCGAATATCGACGAAGGAGCCCTCCGCAGCTTCAGGAGAGAACTGGACCTTCCGCCCGGCAGCAAGCGCCTTTGCATTACTCATTTTGCCTCTCGGGTGGACGGGGGCACGTTGTATGACTGCAATGCCCTGCGCTGCTTTAGATCCCTTTCAATCTGTACCATCGTGGTATCGTGCAGCTTGTAGAACAGCACCGCCGACGCCGATAGGAAGCCAACCACAGCCGGGAAAAAGCTCATCATGTAACGTATGGCGGTCTGTACGTGGAGAGGCTGCGCCACGTTAGCCTTGAACCCGATGTAGCCTATCAGCCAAAGAAAGAGCGAACTCCCCGCAGCCCACCCCAACTTCTGCGAGAACGATGCTGCCGAGAACACCAGCCCCGTCGCACGGCGTCCGGTCTTCCACTCCGAATAATCAGCCGTGTCCGCGTAGAAGGCCCACAGCAGCGGCGAGGTTGGAGCAAACAGCGTCGAAATTGCGATGTGTGTAACAAAAATGAGGGGAATGTTGCTGAGCGGGACAAAATAGAAGAGCACGGTTAGCGTGCTTGCGAGTGTCATCAAAATTATGTACGCGCGCCGCTTGCCGCCGAGAAGCGTTGAAAGCGGACGCGCCATCGCAGCGCCAAAGATCACGCCCGCGGTTCCAAATACCATGAACCACGATGCAATCGCCTCAGGCCCTAGGTCGCTCTTAAAGTGGTATCCCAGAAACGCCTGCTCAAAGTGGTACAAATGTCCAGGCTGCACGACGCAATACTTGAAGTAGTACAGGATGGCGCCCATGCGAATGGAGATATAGAAGACCGCGAAGATTCCGATGAAGCACACCATCACCCATGGCCGGTTCTTCAGCAGATCCCGCAGATCGTCCTTCAGCGTGTCGCCCGCCCCGTGGGCCGTCTGTACACGCTCGCGTGTAGTGAAGAAAGTTGTGAGGAAGAGAGCGATCGCCAGAACTCCATAGACGACCATCGCTAACTGAAAGCCCTGCTGATCATTACCGTGGCCGAATCGCCTCACCATCGGAATGGTGAGCCCCTGAACCATGAAGAGTCCGCCATACGCGAGAACGAAACGGAAGCTCGATACGCTTGTGCGTTCCAGAGAGTTTGGCGAAATTACTCCCATCAGCGCACTGTAAGGAATATTGATGAATGTGTACGCCAGCATCATCAGGCTATACGTCACATAGGCGTAAACAAGCTTGCCCTGCGGCCCCAGATTCGGAGTGGTGAACATCGCCACCCCCATCAGCGCCATCGGCAGGCATCCCCACAGCAAGTAGGGGCGATAGTGTCCCCAGCGCGTCTGCGTGCGATCCGCAATCAGGCCCATCACCGGGTCAATGCACGTGTCCGGAATACGTACAACAAGGAACATGGTGGCCGTAGCTCCGGCCGTGAGGCCAAAAATGTCGGTATAGAAGAATGACAGAAAGTTGAGAAACGTCTGCCAGTAGAAGTTCGAGGCGGTATCGCCGACACCATAGCCAACCTTTTCAACGAATGAGAGCTTACTGCTTTCGGCTTTCGTTCCTTCCGCCGACCTGCCGCTCGCAAGTGCGCTCAAACGATTCTCCATTTCTTACTGACAAGGAATCCCTGCCTGGTGCCAGATAAGAGACCTGAACCGGTTTAGACAAGACGTTATCAGGCCAGCGCGTCTGTTTTGTCAAGAATTATTTTCATGAGCTGAATGAGTGGCCCTCCTGCTATCCTGTCCGTACCAAAAACTCCGTTCTCGATGAACCAGTTGAAATAGATAGGCCGAACCTACGGAGTATGGCGCCAGTCCTCGACCCAAGCAACCGGGCAAGGTGAAGAGTAGCGCGAGAACAAGCATTCTCGCAGCCTGTTAGACGCGCTTGGAGCGGGTGGCGCTGGCGGTTGCAGTGGAGTCGCGGACGACCAACTCCGGGGTCAGAACCAGTTGCTGATCCTTCACGCCGTGCGTGATCGCGTTGATGACTTCGCGGGCAGCAGTTTCGCCCATCACTTGCAGAGGCTGTTGCACGGTTGTGAGCGCGGGATAAGCGATGCGGGCTGCGACCACGTCGTCAAAACCCACTACGGAGAGATCCTGAGGTATGCGCCATCCGTGCTCTCGGAAGCGGTTGATGGCGCCGATTGCAGAGATATCGTTGAACGCCAACAATGCGGTGAACTCGCGATGGCGCGATAAGAGTTGTCCGGCGCAGCACGCGCCTTCCTCGATTGCGGACGTCTGCTGCGTGCCGAGTCTTTCCAGTTGCACGACCAGTTTCGGATCCACCTTTATCGAGAGGCTTGGTGCAGCGGTGACGACCGCGTCCCAGCGGTCCTCCGTATCCCCACTGTCCTTGTGGCCTTTGAAAAATGCGATTTTGCGGTGGCCGAGAGAGACGAGATGTTCGAGCGCACGCCGGATTCCCTCATGATTGTCAATGACGATCGAGGTGCCTCGTTCAGCGGTGTCGGCCTTGCCAATCTTCACAACCGGAAAATTGACCTCAGAGCCAAGGTGTGTGTTGATGAGAATGAGGCCATCGACGCCACGCTCCAGAAACATCTCGGTGGTTCGTTCGATTCTGGTTTTCGACCATTGGTGACTGGCTACGAAGAAGTGATAGTCGCTCTGGAGGAGGTATTCCTCAATTCCCGCCATAACGCCAGCGTCGTAACCTTCCGCCAAGTCTGGCGAAAGCACGCCAATGAGATAGCTACGCCGGTGGTTCAAATACCGGGCGAAGTAGCTTGGCTTGTAGTTGTACTCTTCGGCCGCTTTGAAAATGCGCTCGCGGGTCTGCGGGGCGAAGGTACTGGCTAGCGGAGAGTTATTGAGAACACTGGAGATCGCTGATTTGGAAAGGCCCAGACGCTCCGCAAGGAACCTCAATGTTACTTTCTTCGGCATCTCCCCAACCTTTGACGTAGCCATCTTTTCAGGATAGCACGAGGGCCACTCATTCAGCTCATGAAAATAAATGAAAATAATTCTTGACAACACAGACGCGCTGGGGTGATATTAGTTCTCCTGAACCGGTTTAGATAAGGGATCTGAACCGGGAGGCGGTGGCGTTTGTGGCTGGGAAAGTTGCCGCTGTTAATTTGCCGTTGTCCGGTCCTTAAGCAGGCAGGACAGCGGGTACCTTGCGCACTCTGCCGGCTGTGGCATGGAACCGGCATAGGGCGTTTCTCATTAGCGTCGGGTCTTCGATCACGAGGATAATATGCGTTGCCGGCACTGGCGACGGCGAGTCGAGGGCTCGTTCAACACCTTTCGAAGCAGGTCAACAAGCAGGAACAAGCGACGAGAGAGCAAACGCTCCCTCAATGGACTGCGGGCACTTGCAGTTTTGCTTGTTATCAGCGGGTTGGGAGTCCCCGTTGAACGAGTTCACGTATTCAGGACTTCCGTCACCTTCGTACTCAACAACGGTCTCAACGCTACGAATCATGTCTCGGAGCGCTGGTTAAACAGCCCTCCCTGGAATAACACGAATAATCAGGGCGCGTTGCACCACGGGTCGCGGACGGCGGCGCTAAGCTATAACTGCAGCCAGACCTTACTGCCGCCGGTCGCCTGTCGGTGGACGCGCCACTCGCACTACAACTCAGAAGTCGAGAGTTGACAAAATTTGGTTGATAGGAGTGTTAAATGCAACACTTTGAAAAACTCAAGTTCTTGCTAATGGAGGTGAACGTGAAGCAGCTTAGTCTTCGAGGAATTTTTCTGATTTGCGGCCTCCTGGGAGCGTTTTGTCTTTCGGCGCTAGCTCAGGAAGCCACCATTGTCGGAACTGTGATGGACCCGTCGAATGCCGCAGTTCCGAACGTGGCCATTACAATCACAAACACCGATACGGGTGTGGTGCTGCATATTTCCAGCAACGGAGCTGGAGAGTATATAGCCCCTGACATCCACATCGGCCACTATGTTGTGCGCGCCGAAGCGACGGGCTTTAAGGTGGCCGAACGAACGGATATTGTGCTGCAGGTCGGCGACCGTATCCGTGCGGATTTTACGATGAACCTCGGCACCACACAACAGAGTATTACCGTGGAAGCCGCCCCCATCGCTGTGCAAACGGATACGGGCCAACGGAGCGACGTGATTTCGGGGACACAGGTGTTGCAGCTTGCCACCAACGGCCGTAGCATTTACACCCTGTCCACCCTGGTCCCGGGAGCTTCCAACAATATGACGGACGACCAACCGCCGATGTCAACCAGCGGCGATAACAGCGTGAGTTTCAATGGTTTGCGCCAAGGTCACAACCTCTATATGCTCGACGGCGCGGAATCGTACGACCGAGGCAGCGGGGGCAAAATCCAAAGCATGCCCTCCATGGACGCGATCGCGGAGTTCAACGTCATGACCTCAAACTACAGCGCGGACTACGGCTTGTCTTCGGCCGGAACCGTGACCCTGGTTTTCAAGTCGGGAACGAAGCAGATCCACGCTAGTGCCTGGGAGTTCGACCGCAACAATGCCTTCGACGCGGCCAGCTACCAAGCCAACGCCAGTGGTGCGAAGACACCCGAACTCAGGTTCAACACCTTCGGCTTCGACGTGGGAGGCCCCGTGGCGTTCCCCGGGTACAACAAGAACCGGGATAAGACCTTCTTCTACTACAACATGGAATGGCGAAGAATGATTGCAGGAGGCTCCATCGATCAGACGGTCCCGAACACAGCACAGTATGGTGGCCTCGGCGTCACCGCTGATGTCCCGAGCGCTGCACTACTACCGCCCGCGGCAGTCGCCGCTCTTGCCGCCGGTGGCGCGGGCATACCGGCGAAGCTGACCGCCTTGGCGGGGGCTATCCAGGCTGGCAATCTGACACAGGGCTCGCCGTTCCCCACCAGCGGCGCGTACGCATTGCCGAATTTTTTGGATCCCAATGCACAACTCCTGCTGAAGCAGGGCATTTTCCCTGCCAACAACACCACCCTCGGCGGCGCCCCCGCATTCTACGGCGGCGCCAACCTCCCCACCAGCGTGCGTCAAGAACTCGTCCGCATCGACGAGCACTTCAACGATAAGGTGTCAATCTTTGGCCATTTTCTCGATGCCACGGAGTCCACGTCCAATTCCACGACGTTGTGGGCCGACGATAACGTGCCCTCGATTGGCACCAATTTCGCCAACCCCAACAAGAGCGCCACCGTTCACCTCATGTACACCATCAGTCCCACGCTGCTGAACGAGGTTGCCTACAACTACGGCGGCAACAGCATCCTCTTTACGCCGAAGGGCATTTACGCGCAGCCTGCGGGGCTCACCATTCCGGGATACTTCAATAAGACTATCGGACTTCCAGACGAAAACACCCTTAACCGGAATCCCGGCATCAACCTAAGCGGCATCGCAACTTACGACGTCGCCGAGGTGCCCTGGACCAATATTGCTGCTGACAATATGATCCGCGATGATCTGTCCTGGGTAAAGGGAGCGCACCAGCTCAAGATGGGGTTTAGCTGGGCGAAGTACGCGAAAATCCAGGAGCTCTTCGGCAACACGCAAGGCGAAGCTTCCTTCAACGGCCAATGGACAGGCAACACTTTTGCCGATTACCTGCTGGGTATGGACAGCGGTTACAGCGAACTGGCGCTGCAAGACAGCGGTCATTGGCCGAACACTTCGTGGGCTGCCTATATTCAGGACAACTGGCGGGCGACCCGCCGCTTGACTCTGAATCTGGGCCTGCGCTGGGACGGAATCCCGCATGGTACGGAATCGATGGGCCGTGATTCCAACTTTTACCCCAACCTTTATAATCCCGCCTACGCGGCGGTCCTAACGCCGGGGGGCACCATCAGCCCCACTACCCCCGCCGCGGCTTTCGGCGCCAGCCCCAATGCCGTCCTCGCTAAATTGGGTAATATATTTTATCTGAACGGTATTGGTGTGATCGGCTTTAACGGCACCCCCCCTGGTCTGGTCCAAAACCACTGGGCCAACTTCGGTCCGCGTATCGGCTTCGCCTACGATCTCACCGGCGCGGGCAGGACCATCTTGCGCGGCGGCTTCGGCATCATGTACGAGCGCGTGCAGGGCAACGACATGTACGACACCGGCAGCAATGAGCCCTTCAGCGATTCCGTCAGCCTCGGAAACGTAGCGTTGTCGAACCCCAACCTTGACTTGGCCACGGGCTCGTCCCCGGTATCTCCCATCCCGGTGCCCAGCATTAATGAAGGTCTTGTTTCAAACGATTACAAGAACCCTATGAGCATGCAGTACAGCATCGGTATTCAACAACAATTGGGGCGCGACTCCGTACTCTCGATCGCCTATGTTGGCAACCAGAACCGCCATCAGACCACCTCAGCCGAGATCAACCTTCCGCCCGAGAGCGACTTGGCGAGCCTTACGGGGAAGACGGACACCCTTCCCTATCTCCAGGCGGTTAAGTATACCGGCTTTGACAACATCAACATGTTCCAAAATAACATTAACTCGCACTATAACGGATTGCAATTTCAACTCCGCTCCCGTCTGAGGAACGATTTGACCTTCCAAGCCGCATTCACCTGGTCGCGCTCCATTGACCCGTCGACCGGTGGTGATGATACCCAGGAGTCCCCCAACCCCTACAATCTCAATTACAACACGGGGCCTTCGAACCTCGATCGCAGCGTTGTCGGGATGGTCAACCTCGTCTATGAAATCCCAGCTTTCCGGCACTCTGACAATCACGCCTTGAGAACGGTTGCCGGTGGCTGGGAACTTTCCACAATTGGTACGATGGAAACGGGTATACCGCTTTATCTCGGTTTGTCCGGTCCGCAGGGCAGCAACGCTGTGGACGAGGGCTCGAACCGGCCAAACCTCGCGGGCCCCATCAGCTACCCTGGGACTTATCAGCAATGGTTCAGCGGGTCTTTCAGTACTCCCGCGCTGGGCGCCTGGGGTAATTCCCCCCCCCAAATTGTACGCGCGCCTGGTCGCGACAACTGGAACATTTCCCTCTTCAAGGACTTCGTGCTCAGCGAAAGCAGGGGGAGCCTAATCGAACTGCGCTTTGAATCGTTCAACACGGTCAATCACACCGAGTTCAAAGGCGTCAACAGTTCGTACCTAGGGGGTGGCTTCGAAGCCATCAATTCCGTTTGGGACCCTCGGGTCTTCCAATTCGGCCTCAAAATAAAGTTCTAATGGGCGAACCGAGGATCAGTTAGTAC
>JBAVYG010000692.1:0-1708 GCA_049698675.1 Terriglobia bacterium | reverse complement strand
GCATGCGCAGGCCGCAACGAATGTCCTGCCAGATGCTCGCGAGAAAGTTGCTTCTGCCCTCTTTGCCCGGCACAAGGGGCTCCTGCGGTACCTCTTGCTCCACCCGCCGCAGGCCGCGCGCCAGGAGGTCCTCGTCGCTGAGCTCTTCGCACGCCACGCGGCGGGCTTCCTGTTCTGTCGCCCCGCCGCCGACCAACTCCCGGTAACGATCCTCCAGATGTTGTGCCACTTCCTCGACAATCTCCGCCTCACGCGCTGGAGGCAGATTCAAGCTCGCCAGCCGCCTCAGTACCTCCCGGCTCCAATCCCGCATAAGTGATCCGTCCCCGAGCTATTCGGAAAACTGTGAATTCTAAATTACGAAAAACGACCGAGCCCGGTTTCATAATTCAGCATTCATAATTCACAATTCATCAGGCATGTTCGACCTCCGTGATGCGGTTGACGGCCTCGACAAACACTTGCCAGCCACGGCGCTGCGCAGCCAAAACTTTTCGCCCCTGCGGCGTCAGGCGGTAATAGCGCCGCCGCCGCTGCCCGCTCTTCTCCACCCATCGGCCTTGAACCCAACCGCGCTTTTCCAAGCGATAGAGCAGCGGGTAGAGCGAGGCCGCGTGGTAGCGGAGCGTCCCTCGGGAACGCTGCTCGATCAGTTTGCTGACGTCGTAGCCGTGGCGCGGCCGAACCTCGAGCAGGGAAAGTATCAGGAGCTCGGCACTGCCCTTTTTCCACTCAAGATCAGATGGTTTCGCATCCATATATGGCATCTCCATATATTAAATGTCAACCACCGGCGGTGTCAAGCGAATTTTCCTCTAGCGCGGGCAAACGCCCGGCGCTGTGCAGAGAATTTGCACCCGCCCGCAGAAGGCTCAGGGCATGCAATCTTTCCACGGGCCTTCCTTCGCCGTCGAAGTCCGATGTCTCTTTGGATTTGGCAGGAGTCGACCCAAGGGCCTACCGCGCGGCCTTGGCCTTCTGAATGGCGGCGACCACTGCATCGGGTGGCTGGTTCTGATCGAAGTTGTCCAATACGAAAAAGCCGTATTTCTTGCCGTTTTTGAGTTTCACCCAGCAGGCGCCATAGTAAGGTTTAGCCTCAACTACTGCTTCTGCCGCAAACTGAAATGATTCGCCACCGGGGTCGGCCTGAAACTGCACGATCCCGTTAGTGATGGTTATCCAACCTTTATCCAACCCACTCAGGCCGTGCGCATGAGCCGCTCTGAAGCGCGGCGTTTCGGGGATTTCGACCAAGGCATTCGCGGCGGGGCGAAGAGTTGGACGCGGCTCCTCCTGGAGAGCAACGAGCACCGCCTTCAGCGCCACTGTCCGTCCCCTGTGAAGTTCGACCGTTTCCTGGTAGTCGCGATAGCCTTTGAGCGTGAGCCTTACGCGATGACTCCCCTCTTGCACCCTGAACAACTTGAGTTGACCCCCTTCGCTTCTTGCTTCGGCCGGGACGTCGTCGACCAAGAGCTGCGCGCCAGCGGGTGTGACCTCAATCACCAACATCGGGCGACCTAACTCTCGAAGTGCGCTGAGGAGCTCCTCGGAGGATCCCGCGTCGCGCAATTCTTTTTCAGTTTCTGCCGTAATCTCAAATGCGATTCCGTATTGCCGAGCCAATTCTTCCACTCGCGCGGGTGGCACTTCGTTTTTCAGCAGGTCTACCACCTCGGCCTTCGTAAAGGGCTCGTGCGGCTTC
>JBAVYG010000691.1:0-3067 GCA_049698675.1 Terriglobia bacterium | reverse complement strand
GTGTTCTACATGCTTCTCTTTGCCACTCTGGTGATTGGCTCTTTAGCCCTGGGATTGGTTTTGAATCGGATCATCCACTACTGGACCAAGAAACTGGCGAACACCTGGGGAGAGCTGGTTTTCTCATTGTTGGAGTCACTGCCGATCCCTTTGCTGTTCCTGAGTTCCATTTACGCCGGTCTGGAACTCCTCACGCTCCCGCATCGGTTTGAGAGGGTTGGTTCGAAGCTGATCTTCGCCCTGACCATTGTGGTTGTCTTCTATTTCCCCGCCAAAGTGCTAGTCCTTTTCTTGCGCCGCGTGGGGCAACGGAACCCAGGCATGGAGCGCGTAACCAATCCGTCCGTTCTGGTCATTCGCGCCTTGTTCGCCATCCTGGCCATCATCATCGTCCTTGAAAACCTTGGTATTTCTCTCACCGCCGTCTGGACCACCTTGGGCGTCGGCAGCATAGCCGTTGCCCTGGCGTTGCAGGAAACCCTCAGCAATCTCTTTGCCGGGCTCTATTTGCTGGCGGACAGGCCCGTTAGCCCAGGGGATTACATCAAGCTGGATTCCGGCCAGGAAGGGTACGTTGTCCGCATCGGCTGGCGCTCCACCTCCATGCGCACTCAGTCAAATAACATTCTGTTTGTGCCGAACTCCACCATGGCCAAGGCCATTATCATCAACTACTCCCTGCCCGAGTTGCGGGTGTCGGTCAGTATTCCCGTGCACGTTTGCTATGGAACTGACCCCGGGGGGGTTGAAAAAGCCCTTCTGGACGTTACGCGAGAAGCCGCCCAAGAGGGGCTTGCGGGGTTGTTATTGAACCCGCCTCCCAGCGTTTGCTTGAATCCGGGGTTTGGGGATTCCTCCTTGGATTTTTCACTCAACCTGAATGTTCGACGGTTCGAGGACCAAGTCCCCGTGCAGAGCGAGTTGCGCAAGCGCATCCTGGCGCGCTTTGCCAAAGAGGGCATCGCCATGCCTTTCCCCACGCGAACTGTCGGACTCGACCAAGCGACCCTCGAGTCGCTTCAGAGGCCCGCGCCTAAGCTGGGAAGCTAGGAAAGGTATCAGGTGTCGGGTGTCAGGTATCAGGGGCGGTCAGAGGTCAAGAGATTTTGAAGAGGGTGGCTGGAGTTGACCGTAACCGCTAAGAGTAGCGAGGAGTTTCGTGACGTCGAATTTCACATCGCGAAAGAGTTGGAGGAGGTCGCGTTCCCGCTCCGCAGGGCTTAGAGGCAGGAACTTTTCTGCCGGAATGTAGAACGGGTTATCGCGGACCAGAGCGCCTTCCACCAACAAGTGACGATGAACGGCGATGGCGGTGAACAGGTGATGGGTTGCAATCTGTTCGAGGTCGTACTGGCAGAGCGCCACACTGGGGTAGTGCTTCACCTGGTAATTGAGGAGCGCATGAAACTCGAAGAACTGCGGCATGGGAAAACCGACCGAGGCTGGCCAGTGCCCCTCTTCGAGCCATCGTAGCGATGGGGCGCCAGCGCGCTCTGCATCGGTAAAGATCGCCTTGGTCCACTCCTGCAGCGACTGATAGGTGTCCAAGCCGTGATGTAACCGAAAGGTTCCATCACGAATGTGACGATCGACCTCCACCGGCAGTGACCGAAGGCGGTTGAGCATCTCAGCCTGGTAGTCATCTGGTGCAAGGTAAACGCACAGGTCATTGCATTTGAGCCCATCGGCAAGAAAGGAAGCCACACTGAACGCTTCCGCGCGGCCTCGGTACAGGACGGCAAGGTGCTCATGGCGGCGAATGGGGATTCGACCATGGAGGTAAGTAAACAGAGGCGTGGGCATGCTCGGCTCCTGTAACCAGATTATGCGGGCCACCGCAGAGGCTGTCAAGCAACGCCAAGAGCGGTATGTGGTAGGTGGCAGGTGGGGAAGCTCGCGTAGCGCAGGTCCCGTCGCGCAGGGTGGATTGTGGTGGTAGGCCGCGGTGGGGCGGAGGAAGTCAGTTCATAATACAGAATTCACAATTCAAAATTGCTCCTGCCGTCTGTTGGCAGTAGGATAAGTTAATGTGAGCCTGAGAGGCGACTCGCAAGCGATGGCAAGGGTTGGTAATCAGATGGCCTGGTCAACAAAGTGGCTGCTGGTTTTTCTCTGCCCTCTGTGGGCGTTGTGTGGTTCCGCGCGCGCTGACGAATTCAGCCAAGTGTCTCGTTACTCGGTCCGCATGTTTTCTTATGGCCTGCTTACCATTGAGACTCGGATGGGTGACATCCACGTCGAGGGCTGGGACGAACCGCGCCTGGAAATTGAGGCCGAGAAGTTGGTGCGCGCCAAGTCTGAAGAAGCGGCGAAGCCGCTCTATGAAAGACTCACAGTGGTCCTCGAGGGACGGGACAAGCGCGTACTGCTGCGCACCCTTTACCCGCCGCGCCGGATGTGGCGGCCGTTTCGGGGCGAGTCGCATCTTACGGTCAATTACCGCATCAAAATGCCTTTTGACGCCAACCTCCTCCTGAAGTGCGTGGATGGGGATGTTTGGATTCGTGGCGTTGAGGGGAAAGAGCAAATCCTGGTCAACTATGGCGATGTGGAGATTGATATTCCGTCCGTTCAGCGGCTGCATTCGCTGCACGCCCACACGTGGTTGGGATACGTGCAGAGTGATCTGCACGGAGAGGACCACGCCGGCTTTGGCCCCAGAATTTCCTACTGGAATCCCTCGGGCGCGCAGGACATCTACGTCAAGGTCCGGATGGGCGGAGTCTTTGTCTATAGCGATGAATAGACTCGGCTTGGAAACAAGCGTCCCTGCCTGTCATTGCGAGCCCTTCGCTGTCATTCCGAGCGAAGCGAGGAATCTCGCCCTGCCCGTTCAGGGTGAACTGCGCGAGGAATCTCGCAGGTCCCCCGTGTCCAGAGCGAGATTCCTCTCCCGCGACTGCGGGATCGGAATGACACGCACGGAACACTGCTAACCCTTGGCTTTCTACTCCGTCCAATATCCCGACAGCCTCACGGAACTTCCGAGGCCCCTTGAACGTTATCCCGTGTAGCGCGGGCGTCCCGCCCGCTGTGGTGTGGGCATTCTGCGCGCGCGGTCCTGCGG
>JBAVYG010000690.1:0-10183 GCA_049698675.1 Terriglobia bacterium | reverse complement strand
TTCTGGCCCTCTCCCCCTTGGGGGAGAGGGTGGCCCGCGGCCGGCGCTTTCACCAGCCGGCGCGGGACGGGTGAGGGGGTGCCCCGGTCCGTCTGCGGATCACAAATCTCAGCTACCGTCGTGGCGGCGCGCCGGGTCCTCTTTTCTTGACCTTGGGCTTGCGGGAGCCGCGCGGTTCGGTCCGTTTCGGCTTGGGGGGACGTTTCTCGCGCGCCGTTCGCTTTAGTTTCTTGCGTTCTGCTCTGTCCTTAATGTTCTTTGTGTTCATAAATGTGGTTAGCGCTCCTTTTTTTCAGCCTCAGGCTACGCCTTTTCCAACGTAGCGTATTGTGCCATGAACTTCTTCGGCCCGTAATCTGGGAAACTGACGGTCAACTTTGTATCCTCGCCCTCGCCTTCTGCCCCAAGAATCGTCCCCACCCCGAATTTGGCGTGCCGGACCTTCGACCCGATTCGCCAGCGCGAGCCGGCGGGGGAGCGCGCTCTGGAAGCTGCCGGGGACCCACGCTTCCCGCGGCGCTCGAGAAACCGCTCCACGCTCGAGACGGAATTGACCGCATTGTCCCAGTTCGTTCGAGGCTTCCAACCCAAACCCGCAGGACTGAAAGGCTCCAGAAGTTCTTGTGGGACCTCCCGCAGGAAACGGGAAGACTTCGTTTCCTCATAGGATTCGCGAGCAAAGGAGCGTCGTTGCCGGGCCCAGGAAAGGGTCAAGCGATCCTTCGCCCTGGTCATGCCCACATAACAGAGCCGTCGTTCTTCTTCAATCTCCGCCGGATCGTCGAGCGAGAACTTGTGGGGAAACAGTCCTTCCTCCATGCCCACCAGGAATACGGTTTCGAATTCCAGGCCTTTGGCGCTGTGCAGAGTCATCAAGGTTACTCGAGAATGTTCGTCGTAGTCATCCGCGTCGGAAACCAGCGAGGCGTGGTCCAGGAACTCCGCAAGCGTAACGCCCTGCTCTTCGGCTTCTGTAGCGGCATTGACCAATTCCTGGAGGTTCTCAATGCGGTCTTCGGAGGCCGGCTGATTCTCCTGCTTCAGAAGCTCAAGGTAGCGGGTTCGCTCCAGGATGCGCTTGAAGAATTCTCCCAGGAGCAGGCCTTGGCGGTCGCTCACCAGTTCTTTCATGAGCGCGTAGAAACCTTCCAGCGCGCTGCGGGCTCGCGCCGGCAATCGCTTCTGGAACAGTTCGTGCTCAAGCGCTTCCCACAGGCTCAGCCGGTTCTGCCGCGCGGACTCCGCCAGCGCTCCCAGCGTCGTGTCCCCAATCCCGCGCGGCGGGGTGTTGACGATGCGCCCAAACGCAGCGTCGTCACTCAGGTTATTAGCCAGCCGCGCGTAAGCGAGAGCATCCTTGATTTCCGCCCGCGCGTAGAAACTGAACCCGCCAACCAACCGGTAACTGATTCCCCGGCGACGCAAGCCCTCCTCCAGCACTCGCGATTGCGCATTGGTGCGGTAGAGGACAGCCACGCTCCCGTCACCCGGCTCGGCAACCGCCCGCGCCACTTCGCCGGCCACGAATTCCGCTTCCTCATCGGCGCTGCGGGCCTCGAATAAGCGGAGCTTTTCGCCGCCACTGCGGTCCGTCCGCAGGGTCTTGCCCTTGCGCGCTAGGTTCCGGCTTACCACCGCCCCCGCCGCATCAAGAATGACCTGGGTGGAGCGGTAGTTCTGTTCCAGCCGAATGACCTTCGCGCTGGGATAGTCCTTTTCGAAGTTGAGGATGTTCTCGATGTCGGCGCCGCGCCAGCGATAAATGGATTGGTCTTCGTCGCCCACCACGCAGAGATTCTGCTGGAGTAGAGTCAACTGGCGGATCAACTGATACTGGATGCGGTTCGTGTCCTGGTATTCATCCACCTGAATATAGCGGAAACGCTGGTTATAGCTTTCGCAGACTTCGGAGGAATTATAGAGAAGATCTACCGTCTTGAGCAGCAAATCGTCAAAGTCGAGTGCGTTGGCACGTCGCAGCTTGCTTTCGTACCGCTCGTAGAGGGAGGCTAACTTCTCCATTTCCGGGTTGGCCGCCTGACTGTATAGCTCCTCGGGGGAATGTCCCCGATTCTTAGCGTAACTGATTTTCGCCAGCGCGCTTCGCGGGGATGTGATCTGCTCGTTGAGACCCAACTCCTGGATGCAGGCTTTCAACACCCGCAACTGATCGTCATCATCATAGATGGTGAAATCGCGACTGTAACCGAGCCGCTCAATATGCCGGCGCAGCACACTGACACAGAATGAATGAAAGGTGGAAACGTGCGGGGCGCCCGGCCGCAGCTTCTGCCCGGAAAGCAGCTTCCCAACACGTTCCTTCATTTGATCGGCGGCTTTGTTGGTGAACGTCACAGCCAGTATGTTCTCGGGTGGAACTTGCCGGGCTTCGATCAAATAGGCAATCCGGTAGGCGATGACGCGGGTCTTGCCACTGCCGGCTCCTGCCAGGATAAGCAGAGGCCCTTCCGTCTCTTCTACCGCAGCGCGCTGCTGGGGATTAAGTTGGTCGAGGAGGTTGGACATTCGGAAGTCGAGAGTCGAAGGTCGAAGGGCGAAAGTTAAATCAAGAACGCAACCTTGTGCAATTTCTCAAATCACGGTTCGCAGAATCTGGCCGTCCTTCGACTCGAATGTCCATTGTACACGATTGTGCCACCGTTTGGCCCGTGGAGGCAGGCTTTAGAGATTTCAATCGCCAAATCGGTGCCTAACTGGTGTGGTGTCCCAATTACGCGTTTACAGGCCACGCGCGCCTGCGCAGCAAGTCAGAAGGCAGGGGGCAGAAGGCAACCGGCAGTAGGAGGGCAGGGCCTCAGATGTGTGGACACTGGAAGCTGAGGGCTGAAGCCCCTTCTTCTGGCTTCTGCCTCCGGACTCCTTCAGTGCCAGCGTCGCCAAACGGGAATCCCGCGAGGATTGACTTACTCAGGCGCTCGCCACTTGTTGTGACCTGACCCTCCTGCTAAACAACCAGCCATAGTAACGGTTGTCGCAACGGTGGCAACGAAACGGCCTCAGCAAAAGCAAGCGGAGTGCGAGAAACTCCAGCACTCCGCGCCGCTTTGAACGCCTTACGTTCTTACTCTTACAGACAGGGCAACGACGGATTGGCATATTCATTCTCTCCGTCTTGACATTAACTCCAATCACGTGACACGTCTTATAGTTTGGAGGTACTGGTACCAAAGTTCGTGCTAGATTTTGCGTGGCCGGATACTCTGCCTTTCTGAGGGAGCGTTTGGAAGCTTGGTTTGAGGCTACGCTCTCTCCACCAAAGGCACCTTGTTGCCTTGGTAATTCACCATATTACAAGTGGATGTTCCAGCGATGTAACACCAGGGTAACAGGAGTGTGAACCCCCTCAGGAATTATGAATGTTAAACAGTAAATGGTGAATAGCAAATTATGCATTGCGAAATGAGGATCCGTGGTAATCGGGAGCCCTGAGGGCGGCGCGCAAAGCAAACCCTGCGTTCGCAATTTACCATTCACCATTCAAAATTGGCCTAGCCCCTGATCGCTGCTGTTCTACTGAGTCCTCACTGCCCACTGCCTGGTGTTCTTCCCCACCCCCCAGTCCCTAGCCCCCAGCCCCTGGTATGAGAGGCTGGAATCGTCGCATAATAGGGCTACCCTGGAGCAGGGAACCTATGCCTGCGAACCTCACACCGCAATACCTGGAAGCCGAAAGACGGTTCAAGGCCGCCAATACGACGGAAGAAAAGCTGACTGCGCTGGAAGAAATGCTGGCCACCATCCCCCGCCACAAAGGGACGGAAAAGATGCAAGCCGACCTGAAGCGGCGCCTCTCCAAGCTGCGGACGGAACAGGCCAGGAAGCCCGTCAGCCGTGCAGGCATCATCCACCGCATCGAGAAGGAGGGCGCCGGCCAGGTGGCGCTGGTGGGCCCGCCCAACAGCGGCAAGTCGATGCTGGTCCGGCAGCTCACCCATGCCATGCCGGAGGTGGCCGACTACCCTTTCACCACCCGCGTTCCCCTGCCGGGCATGATGAGGTTCGAAGACATTCAGATCCAGCTTGTGGATCTGCCCCCCGTCCATCCCGACTTCCCTGAATCATGGCTTTATCAGATCATCCGCAACGCGGATGCAGCCATGCTGGTGGTGGACCTGAGCGATCCGGATCTTCTCGAAGATCTCGAAACCACTCTCACCCAGCTCGCCAAAGCCAAGGTGCAGCTCGGCGCCGGCGAGTTGCCCAACACCCCGGGATGGCTCGGCAAAAGGACGCTGCTCGTCGCCAATAAGCTCGACGCCAGCGGCGGCCTCGAAAGTTTGGAAGTCCTGAAAGACCTCTACGGAGCGCGGCTTGAGACCCTGCCGGTCTCTGCCGAATCGGGGCAAGCACTGGATGAACTCAGGCGGTGCGCTTTTGAGTTGCTCGAGGTCATCCGGGTCTACACCAAGGCCCCCGGAAAAAAACTGGAACGGACCGCGCCCTACATCTTAAAGCGCGGATCCCGCTTGCTCGACCTGGCTGCACATGTCCACCATGATTTTCTCGCCCAACTCAAATATGCGCGCGTCTGGGGGCACGGGAAATTTGAGGGCCAGATGGTCAACCGCGATTACCTCCTGGAGGATAAAGACGTGGTCGAATTGCACCGGTGATCAGAGTCTCGAAATGGCCCTGCGCTTCTACCGGGCCGCCGAACAGACTGCTTCAGCGCCAGCTTCGCTCCTTGCTGGCCGCCTATGACGCGGCAGCGCCTCGCTCCCCGGCTTTCTAATGACGCAGCGGACTCCCTGTCTCTTGACAAGAGGAAATAAATAGGCTACAATCCTAGATCGAGTTGTGATGGAACTCAGGGCCTTTTCGGAACGCTCTAATCAGGAGGCAAGAGAAAGACGTTGGGCACGTGTCAACCGGCGCGACAAAGGTCACGAACCCCGTTGCTGCCATTGGACAACTTGTCAGTTGGGACGGGGAAAGAAAGACTCAGTAACTTTAAAAAGTGAACGAGCAATGCTGGAATGTATATGAAAACAAAGGACCGGGCTCCCATAGGCAGCGACGAGCCGCGAATGTTATAGAAAACAAAGGGAGTTGCGCGTCTAAAGCGGTAATGTTATTGAAAAGACAGGTGGTTAGGAGCTGGTCGGTGGGGGCAAGAATCCCAGAAGTGGCAGGCAGAAAGCAGAAGGTCGAACGATGCAACGAGTCTGGGATGCAGAGCGGCAGATGTGTTGAGCGAGTTGTTGAGAAATTAATCAATTTTTCTGTGAAACCGTTTTGTTTCGGTCACAATATCCCATTCATACTGTCAATGTGTCCGAAGACAGCCATTTTCTTGGACAATTAGTGCTAGCGCCCCTCCTCGGAACGAGAATTGCCCATGCCTAGAGTGTGGGCGGGTCGTTAGGGTGATTTCACCCGAAGGCGGGATTCCGGATCCCAAGCTAACTCAAACGCAAAAACCGAGAGACAAGTCGGAGGAAAAGGAGTAGAATTTCGCATTCCAAGCTGACTGACACGAAACCGATGGCTCGAGGTTCCCGGCATGGGTCTCTCCGGCGAGCGTCCCCGCCTCCGGTTTTAAAAGCTTAGGCTTCTATGAGCATCAACATTGGGTTAGATATCGGCGCTGTCAGTTTTAAGCTTGCCGCCATCGGAGCAACGGCGGACGACCAACTATTCCGCAGCCTGAGTGAAAAATCCCAGACATTTTACGGGGCCACGTTTCCCGTTTCCAGCCCTTTCGCGGGGCGGCCGCTGATCCTCTCGAAGTACCGGCGCATTCAGGGGAGCCCCATCCAATCCACCTTCGACCTGCTGCAAGAGCTTTACGAGGACCTCTCGGAGGAAAATGTTGAAGGGATTCGCGTGACCGGGTCGGGCAGCCAACTCATCGCTAAAATCCTGGGCATCTACTTTGAGAACGAGTTCCGCGCCATTGCCAAGGGCGTGCGGACGTTCAACCCAGAGGTGCGCACGATCCTCGAAATCGGCGGCGAGTCCTCAAAATACCTGCGGCTGGACCCGGAAGCGATGGGCAAGCACCTGGGAATCGTGGATTACCAGACCAGCGGCGAATGCGCGGCGGGCACAGGCTCCTTTATCGACCAGCAGGCCACGCGTTTGCTTTACAGCATCGAGGAGGTCGGCCCGGCAGCGTGCGGGGCAAGTTGCGCGGCCCGCATTGCCGGCCGATGCTCCGTGTTCGCCAAAACGGACATGATCCACGCTCAGCAGAAGGGCTACAGCACGGAGCAGATCCTGCGGGGCCTGTGTGACGCCGTAGCGCGAAACTTCAAATCGAGCATCGTCAAAGGCCGGGCTGTGGTGGCGCCGGTGGCCTTCATCGGCGGCGTCGCGCTGAACGCGGGCATCTCGAATGCCCTGCGAGAGGCATTCAAGCTGGGCGAGAACGACCTCGTGGTCCCAGGCCTCTACGCGTGGTTGGGGGCGCTGGGCGCAGCCATGCTGGAGGCTGAGGAATGGCGCAAACGGTCGTTCAAGCGCATTCATCAACTGCGGCAGCACGAGGCCGCCAAAAAGAGTTTTGCCTGCACGGAAGCGCTCTCCATGAAAAACGTGCTCCTGTTGCGGGACCGGGCGGAGAATGTGACGCGACCGGTGGCCGGCCCGAACGGAGAGGGCGGCAACCCCGTACCGGATGACCAGCGTGCGGGGGTGGCTGGGCCGAACGGAGATGGCGGGAACGCCATACCCGATGACCACCCGCAAGCGGGAATTGCAGATTTGAAATCTCGGATTTCAGACAAGATCGAAGCGGACCTGATACCGGACCACCGCCCGCTTACGGAAACAGCAAATTTGAAATCTCAGATTTCAAATAAGATCGAAGCGTACCTCGGAATCGATATCGGCTCGGTGAGCACCAACTTGGTGGTTACCGATGCGGCAGGCAATCTTCTGAAAGAAATCTACCTGCCCACGCAGGGGCGGCCCATCGAGGTGGTTGACCGGGGGCTCAAGGAGATCGAGGCCGAACTCGGGACCTGGCTCGACATTCGTGGCGTGGGGACCACGGGTTCCGGCCGCGAGCTGATTGGCGAACTCGTGGGCGCCGACACGGTAAACGACGAGATCACCGCCCACAAGACCGGGGCCATGCACGTCTGCCAGCAAATGGGCATGGAGCCGGTGGATACGATCTTCGAAATCGGCGGGCAGGACTCGAAGTTCATCCGCATTGAGAAGGGCGTGGTGGTGGACTTCACCATGAACGAAGCCTGCGCCGCCGGCACCGGCTCGTTCCTGGAAGAGCAAGCCGAGAAGCTGGGGATTTCCATCAAGGAGGAATTCGCGCGCCTGGCGCTGGCCTCCGCGAATCCCGCACGGCTGGGTGAACGTTGCACGGTCTTCATGGAGCGCGACGTCACGGGGCTGCTGCTGAAGGGCGCGGAGGTAGGGGATCTCGCCGCGGGCCTGGCTTATTCCGTGGCCTTGAACTACCTGAACCGCGTGGTGCGTGGAAGGAAAATCGGCAACGTCATCTTCTTCCAGGGGGGAACCGCTTACAACGACGCCGTGGCGGCCGCCTTCTCCCAAGTCCTCGGCAAGCGGATTGTTGTCCCGCCGCATAACGGCGTGATCGGGGCCATCGGCATGGCGCTCATTGCGCGCGACCGCATGAAGGGCGCCGACCGCCCCAGCCGTTTCCGGGGCTACGACCTCTACCGGGTGCAGTTCACCGCACGGGACTTTGTCTGTCGCGCCTGCTCGAATTACTGCGACATGAAAGAGTTCACCATCGAGGGAGAACGCACCTACTGGGGGGACCAGTGCTCTGACAAGTTCCGCAAGCGGGCGCGTTCCGACCGCAAGCCCATCCTCCAGGATCTGCTCGACTACCGTGACAAGCTGCTGGAAGAAGTTCTGCTGCCCGCCCGAGGTTCGAGGCCTAGCGTGGGCATCCCGCGCACCATGTTCTACTACGACCGCTTCCCCTTCTGGTGCGCCTACTTCCAGGAGCTGGGATTCGACGTGGTGCTCTCCGCCATCACAGACCGGAAGATCTCCACCCGAGGTGAGGAGTTGGCCGTGGCGCAGCCTTGCTTCCCGGTACAGGTAGCGCACGGGCACGTCCTGGACTTGCTGGACAAAGGGGTGGATTACCTGCTGCTGCCCAACGTCGTCAACGCCGAAGCTCCGCCGGGCGGTGTGGACTCGCATCTCTGCCCCTGGAATCAGACGCTCCCCTTTGTCGTACGCGTGGTGCCGCAAGTGGAGAGCGCGCGCACCAAGTTGCTGATCCCTACCGTGCATTTCCGCTTCGGGCGGAAGCACGTCGAGAAAGAGCTGGCGGGGTTCGCTCGCACACTCGGCATTTCGCGCCAGCAAAGTGATCGCGCGGTGACGGCGGGCTATGCCGCCCAGGGAGCCTTTACGGAGGCCGTGCTGGAGGCAGGCGCTCAAGCCCTGGCCCAGCTCAAGGAGAGCGGCGAGCCGGCGTTGGTGCTGGTCGGGCGTCCTTACAACCTCTACGACCGTAGTGTCAACTGCGACATCCTGCGCAAGCTGCGCGCGCTTTATGGCGTCAATGTTCTGCCCATGGATTTCCTCCCCCTGGACTTCGAAGACATCACCGAGGTCAACGCGAATATGTACTGGAACTCGGGGCGGCAGATTTTGGCGGCGGCGCAATTGACTCGACGCCACCCCAACCTGCACCTGGTTTACATCTCGAACTTCAAGTGTGGCCCGGACTCGTATATCAAGTCGTTCGTCGACGATGCCGCCGGCAAGCCCTCGCTGGTGCTCCAGTTCGACGGCCACTCGAACGACGCCGGGTTTATCACCCGCTGCGAGGCCTATCTGGATAGCAAAGGATTTCTGCGATGCCCCTCTTCGACCACCGTCATGTAAGCCGTCGCATCAGCGCCGGGCATCCCCTGGCGGGCAAGACGGTTTACATCCCCACCATGGCGGAAGGCAGTTCCGAGGCATTCGCGGCAGTTTTTCGCTGGCTGGGCATTGAAGCGCAGCCCACCCCGCCCTCCAACGAGCGGACACGCGAGCTGGGAAGCAAGCATACGACCGGCGACGAGTGCTACCCAGCCAAGGTTACGGTGGGCGATTTCCTCCGAGTCATCGAAATGCCGGGCTTCAGGCCTGCGCGCGCGGCGTTCTTCATGCCTACAGCCGAGGGTCCGTGCCGGTTCGGCCAGTACGCCCCTTTCCTGAAGAAAATCCTGCGCGAGGCTGGTTACGGCGACGTCCAGATCCTGTCGCCCACCAGCCAGAATGGCTACGCTGATCTGGGCGACATTACCAACGCCTTCTTTCGGGCAGGCTGGCGGGCGCTGGTTGCGGCAGACACGCTCCACCGCGCCTTGCTTAAGACCCGTCCCTATGAGAAAAGCCCGGGCGCCTCGGACCGCGTCTTCCAGGTGTCCCTCCAAGACTTGTGCCAAACACTGGACGCGAGTTGCGCGGACATGCACTGCCAGCTCCTGAGCTTGGTCGAGTCGATGATCCGGGCGCGCGAGAGGTTCCGGCGCGTCCCGACCCACTACGATCCCGAAACTCCACTGATTGGCGTGGTGGGGGAGATCTTCTGCCGCTTGAATACCTTCTCCAACGAAGACTTGATACGCAAGTTGGAAAGCTATGGAGCCGAGTGCTCCCTGAGCCACATCGCTGAATGGGTGGCCTACACCAACACGGAACAGGAACGAAAGCTTCGCCTGCGTGGACGGGTCATTTCTCTGGATATGTTGAAGGCGCGCTTGCGGACGTACATCCAGCATTCCGATGAGCACACTCTGATCGCCCCGTTCCATGAGGACTTCGTGGGTTACGAGGAGCCGGAAGTCGAGGAGATTATAGAACTAGCCTGGCCCTATTTGCCGGTCTGCGGGGCGCAGGGTGAGATGGTCCTGAGCGTGGGGAGGGCGGCTTATCTTGCCCTTCACGGGGCCGACGGCGTCATCGATATCAGTCCCTTCACGTGCATGAACGGAATTGTGAGTGAGGCCATCTATCCCAAGCTCAGCAAGGAGTACGGCGGTATCCCGATTCGCAATTTCTATTTCGATGGCACGCAGTCCGACCTCGACCGTGACTTGGGCATCTACCTTGAACTCGCCCGATCCTACCGCGAGAAAAAGGCTTATCCTCGCAAGTATGCTCCCTATTTCACCCAGTCCGTTGCTTGAAGTGCATCGGTTCTCGTCTTGAAGTAATAAAAGGA